>JAUXNR010000463.1 GCA_030682755.1 Flavobacterium sp. | reverse complement strand
GTGGTGTAACCGGCTTTTTTCAACACCGATGCCAGGGTTTCACGTTCGGGTTCAATAACAGTACTGGTAAAACCTCCAATGCCGTTTGCCGCATCTTTCGAGCGAAAGGCATACCTTCCGGTAAGCAGTCCGTAACGCGATGGCGTGCAAACCGATGCACTGGCATGAGCCTCGGTAAAAGTAATTCCATTGCCAACTAATTTATCTATGGCCGGTGTTTTTGTCCGGGCAAAAGGATTCAATCCAATTACATCGCCATATCCCATGTCGTCGGCAAAAACGAAAACGATGTTGGGAAATTGTTGGGCATATATTAGTTGAAGAGGGTAAAAGGTTGTAATAACAGATAAGAAAACCAGGTATATGCTCTGTTTCATTTTTATGTTTTTAATTGTTGCCAGGTGTAAATTCAGTATCATTCCGTTCAAAAGGAAATTCATTTTCTTTTTCTTTAAGAATTGCTTCAAATTTGGCTTTTATTTTTTGCTCATCTTCCTCGGGATTTGATATTTGTTCCTTTTCAAAAGGATCTTTCAAAGTATTATAAAATCTGCTGTCTCTGTATAATTTATATTCACCATTCATTACCCAACGGTTATGACCAAATTTGCCCCATCTTGGTGTATAATGGATAAAAACCTCATTTTTATCTGTTCTGCTGTTTTCTCCATTTAAAACATTTATGAAACTTTTACCATCAGTATAATATGCAGAAGGATTAATTCCGGCAACGTCAGCCAGTGTTGGCAAAACATCGGCAAAATCAATTATTCCATGAAAAACTCTACTCCTTTTTATTTTTTCCGGCCAGTTAATAATCATTGGAACATGATTCCCAGTGTTTAATGTTGTTCCTTTCCCTCCTTTAACAATGCCATAATTGGTATTTGATAAAACAGAGGGGTGTGTGCCGTTATCAGCGGTAAAAATGAATAATGTGTTTTCCCATAATCCTTTCTTTTTCAGTTTTGCTTCAAGCTGACCTATTATTTTATCTACATAAGCAATCATATCGTCG
>JAUXNR010000458.1 GCA_030682755.1 Flavobacterium sp. | reverse complement strand
GTACTTTTGAAAAAATCTTTTACAAAAACTTGGGTTGTCAAAAACTACATACCGACCATTTACCTGAACTGCGTTTAATACACAGTAAAAAAACACTGTCCTCGAAAAAGTGTAAAAAAAATGTGCGTAGTAGTTACCTCTTTAAATTTGGAAACAAAGAATTACAAGATGAGCTAAATCTCAATGTTTACGCTTTTGGATTTAGGGATTACGACCCAGCATTAGGCAGGTGGAACGTCATAGACCCGCTTTCAGAAATGTATCATACTACATCGCCCTACGCTTTCGTACAAAATAATCCGTTAATCAACAGAGAAATAGACGGAAGATATTTTGATGATAAGAAAAGTGCAAAACAAGCAGATAAAATAGAGAGAAAAGCAGAAAAACAAGCCAATAAATTAGATAAAAAGGCAGATAAGATAGACAAAAAGGGTGGTAACAGCGGAGATTTACGGGACAGAGCAGGAGAATTAAGGCAATCCGCACAAGATGTAAGAGATATTCGAAATGACCAATCCACTGAATACAAATATGCAAAATTAGACGGAAAAGAGGGTAAAGCGTTGGGATTAGCTGGACCGTCCACAACTTTAACAGGTCAAAACGGTAAAGGCGATAATGTTGTTACGATGTTTACCGAAAAGAATATGGGTAATCAAATCCACGAAACCCGACACGGTGGGCAAAATGCCAGAGGGGAATTTAATATAGCAACAGGTGCTAATTATGGCGTTGCCGATGAAGTCAGTGCATACAGGGCTCAATATTCTTGGGATGGGAATTTGAAATTTATAGACCCTAATAAAAATCCAACCCAAACAGATATAATCAATAGTATGCAAACTGGTGCTAATCCTTGGCTAAATACAATAAATGCTATCAATCAAATAAATGCCAACTTTGTTAATTCTTTGGTTGACCCGGGATTTGTTCCTATTTATCCGCCAGCTTCTATTCCTTTAAACATCTGGAACTCAAATTAAATTATAGAATGAAAAAGATATTATATATAGCAGTTCTATGTTTAAATATAGGTTGTGTAAGTCTTCAAGGTACAGATTTTGAATTAACTAAAAAGCATCCTCAAACTACGCCTGATATGGAAATTAGCTTTTTAAGTGATACATCAGCAATAGTTTTTAAAACAGATGATAAATCTATAACCCAAAATTTAGAGTTCGTAAGAAAAAAAAGGTACTATTTAGTAATCACATCTATTGAAAAAGAAAATGACTTGGTACAGTTAGAAAAAGGAGATACAATAGTTTTGTATAAAAAGGAATTGATTTTTTCTAATGAAAAACGCAAATTAGTTTTTAATAAAAAGGAATAGCACAAAACCACTCTCAAAAGGAGTGGTTTTTTCTTCCTTTTAAGCCCCAAATCAAAAAGTTATCAACAACCACACAAAATCGCCTTAATCCCTTTACTGTCGGGATTTCCCGCTGTTTTTTCGCTCTCTTTTTCCTTTCGCCCTATCCGCTTGCATTTGGGCTGTTTTTCAGAGGGCTTTTTTTGTGTTTTTGGGTGGTGGTTTTCTTCGGGATTTTTTGAGGTGGTTTTTTGGTGGATTTTGACATTTTTCGCCCTTATTTTTTCCTTTTTTTCGGGG
>JAUXNR010000456.1 GCA_030682755.1 Flavobacterium sp. | reverse complement strand
CCCCGAAAAAAAGGAAAAAATAAGGGCGAAAAATGTCAAAATCCACCAAAAAACCACCTCAAAAAATCCCGAAGAAAACCACCACCCAAAAACACAAAAAAAGCCCTCTGAAAAACAGCCCAAATGCAAGCGGATAGGGCGTTTCCTCATTTCTTCATTGTTAATAATTCAATTTTCTTTGCCTTTGTTTTTTTCTGTTTTTTGTTCTCAAAAAAACCTTTTTTGATATGCAAAATTTACAGATTAACAACGCCCGTTTTATCACTTACCAAGACGATTTTTTAACCGTTGATATTTTGGGCGGTGTGGATTTGTCGCAAGTGGAAAGAATGGTTTGCACGCTCCGCATTTCTTACCAAAATTATCCGCCGTTCCGCACGACTTTGGATTTATACAACGACAACCAAACCGATAAACTGCAAAGAACGCTTTGCGACAAGTGGGAACTGAAATTGATTGAGGTAAGCCGAACATTACACGCATTGACAATGCAGTTAGAGGATTACCGATTGCAAGAGTTAAGATTTACAGGAAAGCAACGGACACAACCATTTGAGCCGAGCCAAGACGACACAAAAAGAGCAACAGCGTTTTTAAAAAACAAAAACTTACTTCCCGAACTGATTAAGAACCTGAACATAACAGGGATTTTAGGCGAAGATGAAAACGCTGTTATTCTCTTTTTGGCGTTGGCTTCTTACAAGTTCAACAATCCGTTTTCTGTTTTGTGCCTTGCAAAATCGGGTATCGGTAAAAGCTACATTTTGCAAAAGCTCTCGGAATGTATGCCACCCAATACATACAGTTTTCATACAAGAATATCGGCAAATGCACTCTATTATTTTGACAGCAATGAGATACAAAACAAAGCCCTTTTAATTGAAGATTTGGAATGGACAACACAAATGTTGCAACCACTGGCAACGCTTCAATCGCAAGGACGATTAGTAAATACAAGAGCAACAAAGGACAAAGACGGTATGTTACATTCTACAACCTTTGAAGTTATTGCAAAATTATGTTTGGTTGCGTGTGCATACAGCGACAAAAATTTTGAAGAAATAAGTTTGCCTTTTCTATGCCTGCACCTGAACCACACGCAGAACCAAGATATTTTAATAATGGAATATCAAAAAAAGTGCAAAGCAGGACAAATAAGAACCGAAGATATAACACAAGTTCAGCACCTTTTAAAATGTGTGATTGCTTCGCTTCAAAACATTAGTGTTATCAATCCTTATGCGACTTTAATCAACCTGCCCAAAGATGTTGCCTATCCCCGAAAATCGTTTTTATTATTGCTCAACTTCATTGAAGTAATTACCTATTTTTTTCAATACCAAAGAGAACAAACAGCAGATAAGGAAACAGGCGAGATTTTTATAAAAACGCACCCTGACGATATTGAATTGGCTTTTAAGTTCCTTAAAAATAACCTGTTCCGCAGGGCTGACGAGTTAAGCACTTCGGTACGGGGTTTTTATCATTGGCTTACCAAGTTTTTAGCAGAAGCAAAGACCAATCAATTTACCGCATTGGATATAAGAAAAGTAAAACCGCTCAATCCGAGAACATTAAACCGCTATTTACAGGAACTCAAATTATACAGCTATATCCAAGTTGTTGGGGGAAACAAGCACCGAGAGGGATTTATTTACAAGCTCACAGGCTTTGGAAGCCAAACGGACGTGCAAAACCGCATTGAACAAGATATACAAGCCACTTTAAAAAACGTGTGGAACGAATACCATAAAAGCAAAGCCCCGAAAGAACAGCAGGAACAAGAACCACAACAGGAACAGCCGACAGAAGAACCGATACAGCAAGAACCGCAAACGGAAGAACCGACAGTACATAAACAGCGTGTAAGAATAGACGAAAAAGAAGAACATACTTTAAAAATCCTTTTGGAATTGGAAGAGCAAGAACCGCAAAAGGAATATTTAGCAACCGATATAACCGCCATAACCAAAAGAAGTTCCGTAACAGAAACCCGACACCTGAAAACGCTTTGGGAACAAGGAAAGTTAAAACGGGAATGGAAGAACCGAAAATATTACTACACACTTGCAACGAACAGCAGTAAGACAGTAAGCCAAAACCCAATGACCGACACAGAAACCCAACAGCCATAAGGCTTTAACAGTAGGACGACACAAAAACAAAAAATTGAACAATGAAAAAATTTACCCAATACCTGCAAGCCAAAGACCTGACCCAATCTACACAGGAAGCCTATTTGTTTAATGTAAACAAGTTTTTACAGTGGTATGGCAAAGACATTGAAAATTGCAGGAAAAAGGACATTTTAACTTACTTGGAATACCTCAAAGACCGTAAAAAAGTAGCGAACATTACCCGTAAAAACCAACTGTACGCTTTACAACATTATTTTAGCTTTTTGGTAAAAAACGATATTATCGCTTCTAATCCAATCGCCTTTATTAAAATAAGGGGAGCAAATCCCCGCAAGCTACATAAGATTTGCACACCGCAACAGCTTGACCAACTCTATGATGATTATTACACTGTTTTTGTCAAAAACTTTGATAACAGCCATATCCCGAAGAACCAACGCTTACAGAACGAGTTAAGCCGACAAAGGAATTATATAATAACGGGCTTTTTGATATATCAGGGGCTTGTTACAAGTGAGTTTGAACGTATTAACCTTACCGATATTGATTTTTTAAAAGCAACTGTAAAAATATACGGCAGGATAAGGGCAAAAGATAGAACCTTACCGCTTCACGCTTCACAAATCGGGGCTTTAATGCACTACATCCAAAACATACGACCGCAGTTTTTAACCTTTTGCAAAGAAAGCGACAGACTATTTTTTGCCTTGCCTGTAAGCGGAAGAAAAAGCACAACATCTACCTCTTTAAAAGGTGTTTTTAAACCGCTTGCAGAACAGTTAAGAACCCTTGCACCCGATTTTACCAAGATACAGCAAATACGGGCTTCACGCATTACCCAATGGCTCAAAACAGAGGGATTAAGAAAAACCCAATACCTCGCAGGACATAAAACCATTATCAGTACAGAAGCCTATTTGCCCAACGACTTGGAACAGCTTACCAACGACATCAGCCAATTTAACCCGTTTTAAAATGATTAACCCGCATTACAGCAAGATACAGCAAGAATATATAAAATGGCTCGACACGTTGGGTTTTAGCCCTGCTACCATATATAACTGCCAATGTTCCATTACTTCTTTTTTTGAGTGGTTGCAGGAGCAAAGAATATTACAAATCACGCTTTTAAATAGTCAGCATATCAAAGCCTATTTTGATTACCTGCAAACACGCCCCAACAAACGCAGGGCAGGCGGATTAAGTGTATCACACCTGAACCTGAATTTTATGGGAATAGACCTGTTATTGGAATTTTTACACCAAATGGGAATGGAAAATGCACCGATACCGCCCCGTTTTAAATTAAGAGAAAACCAAGAAGAACGCATTAGTAAAATTGTTCCCTTTACACAGGAAGAAATCAGGATTTTACAGGCAAAAATACCCGATATGTACAACCATTTTTCTTTTGTACACAGACAGGCAAAACAGGAAGAACTAAAATTGATTTTTGTTTTGTATTACGGTTGTGGCTTGCGAAGAACAGAGGGGTATAACCTGCAATTAAGTGATGTTGATTTTGATAACAGAACCATTTTTATCAGGCAGGGCAAAGGATATAAAGACCGCATTATCCCGATGAATGAGGGTATTTACAAAGCGTTGGAACACTACGTTTACAACTTCCGAAACCTGCAAAGAACGGGACATCAAAGGCTTTTTATCAGCACTGCGGGAACACTCAACGATGAACTTCAAAACCTGCAAAAAGCCTGTTCAGATAAAGCTATACAAAGCAAACGTTTAACGCTTCATATCCTGCGACACAGCATTGCAACCCACTTGCTTGAAAATGGAATGAGCATTGAAAGTATTGCCCGTTTTCTTGGACATAGCTCGCTACATACCACACAGATTTACACCCATATCGTAAACCGATAATCGTTTAATCTTTATTACTTTAAACCCAATCGGATTATTTTTTTTGTACTTTTGAAAAAATCTTTTACAAAAACTTGGGTTGTCAAAAACTACATACCGACCATTTACCTGAACTGCGTTTAATACACAGTAAAAAAACACTGTCCTCGAAAAAGTGTAAAAAAAATGTGCGTAGTAGTTACCTCT
>JAUXNR010000644.1 GCA_030682755.1 Flavobacterium sp. | reverse complement strand
GATAATCAGGTTTATTCCGATAATCCGGGCTATTTCTGTAGATAGTTTCATTAGATAATCATTCGGGTTCATGTAAATAGTTTTAACTGTCCTTCTTTTTCCAGAATCCAGTTTCTCATATTAAGCAGTTTTCCTTCTTCTCTTTCTGACTTGTTCGCACAGTTTCTTTTCCTCAGAATGTTTTAATAAATCTCTTTTTGCTTCTGTGCTTATTTCTTTTGCTGATTTAACTATTTTAAATAGTAGGTCTTTGTCATGGGTTGGTAGGCTTTCTAATTCCATGATCAAAGGGTCTTTGATTTTTATAACCGGCTTTTTATCTGTTTCAAAAAATTCTCTCGGGTCAATAGCATATGCGGAGCATATTTTTGCAATTATTTTTCTTCCGGGTATACTTTTTCCGGTTTCTAATTGACATATAAAACTTTTTTCTACATCTATTCCTTCCCCGAATTTTTCTTGTGTGAGATGCAGTCTTTTGCGTATTTCTTTTATTTTGTTCATAAAATCCATATAAAGATTATCAATAGTTTATTTAAATAATTAAATGAGTAGATACTAAACTTTGTTCTTGACAATTAGTTTAGTATCTGCTAACCTTTTTCCAATATGTCAAATAAGCCCTTAAAACAAGTACCTCCTGTAGACCTTATCTTTTTAATCTATCAGCGCCTTTGCAGCGCTGAATCAAAAATAGATGATTTGCTTTTATACCTTAAAGGTATTCCTGCTGATAATCAAATTCAACTCCGTGATGCAGTTCTTGCGCATCTTTCTGGCAATCGCACACTTATAGAGGAATATGTAAAAAATAGTAAAACTCATTGAGAAATTGGAACCTTTAAAAAATAAAAGGAATGATAGAATGACACCAACAAAAAAACATGTTCTTTGTTGCTCTCGGGCCTTTCACCTTTTCTGGTCTCAACAAATTTCAAAAGAGGAATTTCAGAAACTTATTAGTCAACCTGAACCTAAAAAGCAGAATTTGAGGTTATTTTGAGAATTCTTAATCTGCTATATTTATCCTTCGATGTGTTCCGGATGCATCTCCATGGACGCTACATCTATCATCTCAGTTTAAGCAGCTTAAAATCGATTCTTAATGAAGTGCTATATCTATCAAAAGAGGATATCCGGTATGAAATGCCCTAAATGCAAAAAACCTTCGGGGCTTCAAACAAAAAGAACTTTTGCTAACGGTCGTACTGTTAAGCGTGAGCGTTATTGTCGTAAATGTAAAAGTCGCTTTGTTACTGTTGAGCAGTTTCAGGTTGATATGGAAGCATATTCGCTTGCGGCATTAGAGCTTAAGGATTCTGTGGTGAGTCAGAGGGACAACCTTAGTCAACAGCTTGAAGTATACCGGGATTTATTCAGGACCCTCGGTAAGGCTATCAAAGAGGCGGGCAAATGAAGGGTATTCATGGCAATAGACGTCAATTTTTATTATTTTCTGATTTTCGTTGCATTGGTCGTTTTACGTGTCCAATTCAATTTAAAAGGACTGTTGCAAAAAAGACACACTTTAAGGAGCGGTGTATAGTAACACCGCTCGAACGGTCTATGGGTAGACCTTTCTTTCAAATGGTGAAGGGGTGATTGACACAATGGGTTTCATAATTCCTATCTCTTATGATACTTATCATTATTTGGTTTCTAAAAGCATTATGACA
>JAUXNR010000447.1 GCA_030682755.1 Flavobacterium sp. | reverse complement strand
GTGGTGTTGGCTATTTTACATAATGTGCTTATAGGACTTTTTGGCGGCTGGATGCTCGCATAAGCGTGGGAGAAAAAGTACTATAAGACCACATTATGTAACTTAGCTTCAGGCAGTTTTTTATGGCGGGATTTTTTGTTTGGTGCGGTGGGACAGCTCTTTGCTTTTTTGTTTTTTTCAACTGAAAAATAAATACCTAAAAACAAAAAGCAATGTGCTGTAAGTGCGGTGGGTACAAAAATCGTGACATAAAAAACTGACTGCAACACCACAAGGGCAGTGAGAGCGTTGGACTTGTGCGGTGGGCACTGACCAAGCCGTGCCTGTGCGCCAGGGGGTGGGTCATTAAATCACAGGGGCAAAAGAAAAAGATTTATTTTTTTACCGATTATTTTCATCGGATTGGATGATAGTTGTTGATTGCATTTTGTAATTGTTCCAGTTCCGATTGCTTGTATTGTACGGTTGTACTGGCTCGTTTATGTCCGCTAAAAACCTGAACGATTCTTGTATCGTTTTCCTTTTTCAGAAGATTGGCAATTACACTTTGCCTTATTTTCATCGGTTGGATTTGTTCGCTTTCCTTGCGGTTCTCGTTGATTATCCTGCTTATTCCGTGTGGCTTTATCTTCTCTCCGTACTGCCCTAAAATAAAGGCTTGTTCTTCCGTTTTTTTAAGATTGTATTTCAGTAAATGAGTTCGATCCTTTTCCAGATATTTATAAAACAAAAGGATCTGTTTGGCTTGTAATGGCAATGTTCTGCTTTTCGGACTTTTAGAAGTGGTTTCTTTACTTCCTTTGATAAATATTTCCGCTTTGTCCAGATTGATATTATTTACTTCTAATTCTGTAATTTCATTGACTGTTAAGGCTTGGTAAATCAATAAACTAATAATGATTTTGTTTCTTGTTTCTAAATGCTTTTTTCGTTTGATTTGGTAACTTTCAAAGAAGTTTTCCAAGGTTTCCGGACTGTACAGATTATCAACCGGGATTTGTCTGTTTATCTTGTCTTTTAGGTATAATTCACTACAAGGATGGTCTTTTCGCTTTCCGATTTCTAATAAATAATTGAAGTATATTTTTACACCATACAGGCAATGCCGTAATGTTTTGGGATGTAAATCGTAGTTCTTTCGTAGGTATTCGATGTAATGTAAAACGTCTTTGTAAGTGGCTTTTTCTGCTCTTTTATCGTAATAGTCCGTAAATCTTTTGATGTGGTACAGATTGCTGTTTAAAGTGCTTTTGCTGTACTTTTTCTGTAAATACTCTCTGATTGTCATCTTTCCATATTATTGATTTACTCGTTCGTTTTTATTGTTTTTTGGTACTCGTGATTTCACTCGCTTAAAAGCTCGTTTAGTTGATTTTGAGTTATGTGTGTATAAATTTCAGTGCTTTCTATGTGGCTGTGTCCTAAAAATAGTTGCACTTGTTCCAAGGGCATTCCTTTTTCTAATAGATGTGTTGCGATTGAGTGGCGTAAACTGTGTATTCCGATTTTGTTCAGTTCTTCCTGTGTAAATCCCTTTCCAAAATCTGTACGTTTGATAATTTTCTTCAATAGCTTGTTTAACGTCCATTCCTGCATTCTTCCGCCTTTGCTGTTATGGAATACTGCTTTGCTTTTTTGTTCTTCCTGTAGCTCTAAAAATGCCCTTAATTCATTGCTGATTGTGTCATTGACTGGCACTAATCTCCTTTTGCTGTTCTTGCCTTTCTGAACGATAACAAGGTTTTCCGTTAACCGTAAATCTTCTTTGTTCAGTTGGCTGACTTCATTGACCCGCAACCCACAACCATAGGCAATATGTAATATCGCTTTTTCCTGTAAATCTTCCGTTACTTGGTAAAGTTCTTTGATTTGTTCCTGGCTAAAGATGATACGGTTTACTTCTTCATCAGGATAATTAAATTTCAGGTGTGATGCAGGATTGATTTTGATTTTACCCAAGTGCAACGCATATCCTAAATACATTTGTACACAACGCATTATGTCGTAAACTGTTTTCCTGTTTAATATGCTCCCGGTCCTTTGGCTTTTCCTGTTTTGTACATACTCGTAAAAGTTGGCGATTTCTACGGCTGTAATGTGATGTAATTGGTAAATTCCGATGTCTTCCAAGTGGCTAAAAAATTCCTTCAGATATAAATATCTTGATTGGCAGGTTTCGTCCGCATAGCCTAATAACAGTAAATAGTTTTTGTATTCTTTGCTTTCCTTTTGGTAAATTTCGTTGTAAATAATATGTCTGCTCGGTAGTGGCATACTATGACGTTTTTAACCTTTATGATGCTTTTGCTTACTTTTTCTTTTGGATTTTGGAACACTAACTTTTTTTATTGATTTTATATACTGTTTATCAATAGTTTAAGTAAGGATAATTGTCGCTTTTAGTGTTCCTTTTGTGTTCCGTAGCGTTTCAAACACTTTCATTCACTATCATACTTAATGTCTTGTTCTTGGGCTTTGAGGGTGCAATGTTGTTTTCTGTTTTGAGCTTTTGGATTTGTAACATTAAGAAGTCTTTTATTTCAGCTCTCAACTTCTGGTAATTGTCCCAATAGCTGATTTTGTACTTTATTCCTTTGTTGGCATAGCCTCCGTTTTGTTTGATGTATTCAAGTTCTGTAAGCGTTTGGACGTATCTAAATATTTGTGTTTTACTGATGTTCAGATGCTGTCTTATATCCCTTAAAATAAAGTCCTGGTTCTCGTTCTTGACGTACTTTTTCAACCGTTCAAAGAACTGCCTTAGTGAACCGTCCAGTTCATCAACCTTTAATACAATGCTTTCAAACAATATTTCCGTTGCCTGTTCGATGTCCTCGATTTCCGTGATTAGCTGATTGTCCTTTGTGAGCTTTCTTTGGTATTGGTTCAGGAACGTTACTTGTTTTATTACTGCCTGATACATTTCATTGAGCCGTCTTACTTTATGTACCTTTTCGGGAAGATGCAGTTTTGTTGCATAAGGGTTGATTACTTCGTAATGCTTTAAGTTCCTTACCAACTGTTGTATAAAATGTATTGTTCTTTGGCTTTCTTCCGGATTGATTTCTCCGGCATTTCGTTTGTTCTGATACTCGATAATTTTCTGTGTCTGGGCTTTGCTTTCATCTACAGCAATCAAAAAGCTTCGGGACATATTATCTTCATACGTCTCTCCTTTGGTAGTGGCTGACAAAGAACTAAATTGACCTTTTACGATTTTATGACTGCTTTTATTATTCCCTTTTTTGTCCTTGATGGTTACAGAGCTTCGCAATACTTGGTTGGATATAAATTCACGGAGTGCGTACAAAGCATCTTCTTTTAGTCCGTCCAGATCCTCGATGATAACCACCTTTTGGAACAGGTCGAACTCTCCCCAGTTGTACAAACTACTTTCGGTTATTCGGGTAAATCTTAAAACGTCTTCCTGTGGCATTAAATCGGCTATTCGGCTGATGATATGCGTTTTTCCGCTTCCCGAACTTCCCTGTACCAAGGCGTGTAACGGATTTTTGTTTAAATAGCTGATAATGATTAAAAACAATAACATTCTGCTGTTTTCTTCTCCTACTATTCCCGCTTTTCCGATTTCTGTATTCAGGTTCTTCAGTAAATGTTTTCTCTTTAAAAAATCAATACTGTTTCCTGTTCTTGTGCTTGGCTCTTTGGGTTTCTCTGATGTTTTATCTTCAATTGAAAAAGAAAAATTTAACTCTGTTCTGTTGTTTAGCAATTCAATAAATATGCTTTCTTCGTGTCCCTGTAAAGTTTCGTTGATGTCTTTGTTTATCGGTTCTGCTGTGGTTAGTTTCAACTTTGGGTATTCTGCCCGGAACATTGCACCGTATTTCTTTACCGCTTCTTTTCCTGCACTATCGTTGTCAAAAAAGAAAATGATTTCTTCCAACTGCGGTAAATCCTTTATTGCCTGCTGGTGTTCTTCGGTCAGTCCGTTTGTTCCGTAGCAGCTTAGTATTTCGTATTCTTTTGTAATGGCTTCTATCTGTAGCAAACTTGCTCCGTCAATAATGCTTTCCGTTAAGATTAACTTTTTTGTGTTCGGCTCGGGATAATTTGGATAAAGCCCTTTGCGGTTCTTTAAGTAAAAATGCTTGCTCTCTTTATCGTTCAGCGTACTCCTAAAATACAAGCCTGTTACTTCATTGTCCTTATTTTTGAGAGCAAAACAGATGCACCATTTCCCAAAAACTCCGTAGGCTTTCTCTCCGGTTCTGCTCACTATGTTTTTATCTATCAGTAATCCATATTCCAAACATTGGGCAATTACGTTTTCGTCTTTTCTTGCTCCGTGATGGAACTGTCCCGCATTGTAACCGATTTCTATTTTCTTAAAGTCCAAGTTTCTGCTTTCGAGATAGGTTTTTGCAGGTTTGGAGTTGTGTACCGCATTTTTGAAGTACTGGTACATATTGGCCAGGAACTGGCTTTTGCTTAAATCGGGTTGGTAGCGTTCCTTGCTGTCGGGTTTCTGATAGCCTAATATCTCCTTGCATTTGTTGATGGCTTCGGCTTTAGTGCTGTTTTCTTTGTGCATTACAAAATCTATCACGTCCATACTTTTGCCGTGGGTTTTACAGTTGGAACTAAAACAATAGGCTGTTTGGGTTTTGTAATACACCTGCATACTCGGGGTTTTGTCCTCGTGGAATGGGCAGTTTATTCTGCTCTGCTTGTCCGTTTTTAAGCCGTAGTAATGCAATACGTTCGACATTGTGAGCTTTGCTTTTATCTCGCTTATTTCCATAGCTAAAACTTTTTTTAAAAAATTTTATTAACCGTTTACGGTGCAAAGATACCGAATGAGTTTTATATACCAAAATTTTGACGATTTTAATTAACCGTAACAGTTTCATATATTTGCAATATCCTTTAAAATAAAGGTATTTATTAACCTTATAAGTTTTAATTATGGTTACTTTCGGTAAAAGATTAAGAGAAGCAAGGGAAGCCAAAAACTTTTCGCAACAGGATTTGGCTAAATTGATTGGCAGTGTACATACCGTTATCGGACGTTATGAACGTGATGAGATGAAGCCCTCTATTGATGTGGTTAAAAGGTTAGCCGATGAACTCGGAACTACCGTTGGTTATTTGATTGGCGAAGCCAAAGAAGCCCAGTTTTTAAAAGACCCTACTATGTTAAAGAGATTTCAAGAGATTGACCAGCTCACAGAAAAAGACAAAGAATGTGTTTTTTCTTTACTTGATGCTTATCTTGCTAAAAGTAAACTACAAGCCTTTTTAAAATAATAAACCCCGCTGATGGCGGGGTTTATGTTTATTAGTCCAACTACAAAATCACTTGAAGATAAAACCAACACTTCTGTTTGCGCCTTTTTTATACAAGACAATTTTGTTTTTAATAATGTATAAAGTATCAGATGTGATGTTTGGAACAATACCATACTTTTCATAGTCTGTGGCATAGCTTGCACCAATAGTAAATTTTTTCTCTCTGTTTTTCTCGTTCAAAAATTCACACTTATTACTGTTTTGTGGTGGAATTTCAATGTATATACCATTGTGATAATTTAAGTTCTTGTTACTTAAAAAAATGGTATCTCCTTTTTGAGTGTAATTACATTCTATACTAATAACCCTGTATTTTTCTTCTATGTCAGGACAATGAAAAGTATTTCTTAGAATACAAGCGGAATCATCAACAAATATTAACTCCAATGTTCTTTGTTTACTTTTATAAGCGTATTTATTGCCCGACAATTTAGATACTGTACTGCAAGAAGATATGATGAAAAAAAGTATCATCACAAAAATGTTTTTTACTGTTTTCATAGCTTCTTAATTTGAGTTCCAAATGTTTAAAGGAATACCTGGTGGTGGATAAATAAGTATTTGATTTAGTCCTGGATTATCAACAAGGGTATTTATAACGTTTGGAGTGATTTGATTGATGTTAGTAATATTCTGAATAAAACTCCGTATTCCTTGAGTCATCATTTGCAACATATTATTGCTATTACTAAAATCTGTGAATGGCATATATTGAAGTTTCCCACTCCAAGAATATTGAGCTCTGTATGCACTGACTTCATCGGCAACTCCATATCCAGCACCTGTTGTCACGTCAAGTTCCCCTCTGGCATTTTGCCCACCGTGTCGGGTTTCGTGGATTTGATTGCCCATATTCTTTTCGGTAAACATTGTAACGACATTATCTCCTTGTGTGTTTTGCCCTGTAAGAGTTGTAGTTGGTCCAGCCAAGCCCAACGATTTTGCTCCTTCACTATTTAATTTTGCATATTTATATTCCGTAGATTGGTCATTTCGCATATCTCTGACATCTTGTGCAGATTGTCTTAGTTCTCCAGATCTATCCCTTAAATCTCCAGTAGATTTTCCTTTAGCCTCTAATTTATCTGCCTTTCTTTCCAATCTATCTGCACGATTATCTGCACGTCTTTCTATTCTTGCTGCCTGCTTTTCGGATTTACTACCCTCTTCAAAATATCTTCCGTCAATCTCTCTATTATTAATTGGGTTATTTGCAGTAAAGGCGTATGGAGAAATCCCTATATACATTTCCGCCAACGGATCCACATGCCTCCATCTAACTATATCGGGCATATATCCACGAGCTCCGTAGTCATATTCATTCAGCCCTAGTTCATCCTGCCACTCTTTACCGTTATACTTATAGAGGTAACTACTACGCACATTTTTTTTACACTTTTTCGAGGACAGTGTTTTTTTACTGTGTATTAAACGCAGTTCAGGTAAATGGTCGGTATGTAGTTTTTGACAACCCAAGTTTTTGTAAAAGATTTTTTCAAAAGTAC
>JAUXNR010000431.1 GCA_030682755.1 Flavobacterium sp. | reverse complement strand
AACAAACTTGTTTTTATCTTCAGGAGGCAAATTTCTGGTTATAAATTTTCGAACTAACTTTAGAAAATAACTTGTAATTATAAAAGCTAAAATTAATGCAATAATTGCTCCCAACGTTAGATTTACATCTTCCGTTTTGATTAAACTCAGTCCAAAAATGTCTTTTAATCTTTCAATTATTTCCATAGTTTAATATTTCATCCATTTTAGTAATTCTCGCCAAGTAGGTTTTTTTCCATACATCAAAATTCCGACACGATAAATTTTGGAAGCAAACCAAACTACTAAGAAAAAAGTTGCAAACAAGATAATGATAGACAACACTAATTGCCATAACGGAACACCGAAAGGAATTCGCATTAACATTACTATTGGAGATGTTAACGGGAAAATTGAAAAGAATGTTGCCACTGTGCCATGAGGATCATTCAAAACCGTAAAAAATCCAATATAAACACCCAAAACCAGAGGCATAATGATTGGCAATAAAAATTGTTGGCTATCTGTTTCATTATCAACAGCAGCACCAATTGCGGCATAAAAGGAACTGTATAAAAAATAACCTCCTATAAAATAAAGTACAAAAGCAACCAATAATGTTCCGATGGGTAAGGTCATAAATTCTTTGATATACAATTGAATTTTTGAGCCCATTTCGGCTTGACCGGCTTCTACTAAACCTGTATCAAAAGCGGAACCTCCACCCATTTGAACTCCAAAATAAGTTGATATGCCAAAAAACAATACTGTTCCAATAATTGCCCAAATTAAAAATTGTAAAATGCCAGCCAGTGAGGTTCCAATAATTTTTCCCATCATTAACTGAAAAGGTTTTACAGAAGATATTATAATCTCAATGATTCGATTTGTTTTTTCTTCAATAACACTTCGCATGACAAGGTTTCCGTAAATTATTATGAACATCATAATCAAATAACCAAACGCACCTCCAATTGCAATTTTAATTTCATTCAAGCCTTTTACCGTTTCTTCACCCGATGATTTAGCAAGATTAATACTCACTTTTGAAACAGAACTTTTGATGGCTGAAGTGTCTAATCCTGCCGCTACATAATTTTGCTCTGTGAGTTTTTTTCCAATCAAACTTTCAATGTTTCCAATGAAATTCATACTCGGACTTTCATTGGAAATGTATTGTATTTTGGATTCCAATTCTCGAATACTATCCACTTTAGGAAAATAAAGCAATCCTTCGTAGGCATTATTTAAAATACTGTCTTTTATAAACTGCACCTCAATTTTTGACAAATCATGATACGTATAACTGTCTGAATTTTTAAAAACCGAAACAAAATTTCCACCTTCATCATGAATGGCTATTTTTTTTGAATCTGCCTTCAAGGTGGCTAAATATCCAACAAAAATGGCTATCCCAACAAACAACAACGGACTCAAAAATGTCATTACGATAAAAGACTTGTTGCGAACTTTTGCAATAAATTCTCTTTTTATAATTAGTGAAACTACACTCATATGTTTTTAATTTATTTGGAAATTATTGGCTAACAGCTTGAATAAAAATATCATTAACACTTGGTATATTTTCTTCAAAATGAGTCACTTGCCCTTTTTGAAGTAATAATTGCAATAATTCATTTGGTGTTTTATCTCCCAATTGAACTTCTAATTTTAAATCGTCATTTAAAGATTTAAAATTTGTTTGAGCAATGCTGTAATGCTGTGTCAGATGAAACATCAAACCTTCAACATCTTGAGTCATGATGCCAACCTTATAGGTATTTGACCTGAATTCTCGTTTTACATCTGCTAATTTTCCTTCAATTAATTTATTGGACTGATGAATTAAAGCGATATGATCACAAAGTTCTTCAACACTTTCCATTCTGTGAGTTGAAAAAATGATGGTAGCCCCGTTTTTCTGCAATTCTAAAATCTCATCTTTTATAATATTTGCATTTACCGGATCAAACCCTGAAAAAGGTTCGTCAAAAATCAATAATTTAGGTTTGTGCAAAACGGTTACCACAAACTGTACTTTTTGAGCCATTCCTTTTGAAAGTTCTTCAATTTTTTTGTCCCACCAACCTTCAATTTCTAATTTTTGAAACCAAAAATCCAATTGAATCTTTGCTTCTTTTTTTGATAATCCTTTTAATTGAGCCAAATAAAGAGCTTGCTCACCAACTTTCATGGATTTATACAACCCGCGTTCTTCCGGCATATAACCAATATGCTGAATGTGCTTCGGCTGCAGCTTCTCACCATCCAACAAAATCTCGCCACCATCAGGCATTGTAATCTGATTAATAATTCTGATGAGCGACGTTTTCCCGGCACCATTCGGACCCAAAAGTCCATAAATGCTCCCCTTCGGAACCGTCAGCGAAACACTGTTCAACGCAGTATAATCGCCATATTTTTTCACTACACTCCTAATTTCTAAGATGTTGCTCATACTAATTTTCGAGTTTTGGTAAATATAAGAAATAACGGCCAAAGCCTAAATAGAACCCCGCAAATAAAGTACATTTTTTTTAGGTGGGCGTGCCCCCGTTGTAGGAAATCCAAGTTCAAAAAAAAGTAGTCGTCAGCAACGAGGTAGGGCTTTTCGCTGCAAGTCCCCGCCCCAACTCCGCAAGCTCCGTTTTTGCTGTGGGCTTTTCGCTACAATCCCTCACGTGGGTTGGGTGCTATGGAGAGAATTTGGGTTTTGATTATCAATTTCACAAAATATATGTTAATTAAAAAAGATTTTATGTACTTTAGTAAAAAGTAAAAATCTAATAGAATAATTTCTTTAAAATAAAATATTTAAATGGTAAAAGAGATAAAAAAAATAAACAACCTTAATAAGAAAATAATTACATTATTAGCAACAATACTTGTATTACCTCTAATAATCTTTATAACTTTTAACTATCATAATGAATTTTCTAATAATGTTTCAGATTGGGCAGTATTTTCTACCTTTTATATAATTTT
>JAUXNR010000426.1 GCA_030682755.1 Flavobacterium sp. | reverse complement strand
AATCCAAAACCGGTGTTACCACTTTCTTTACCTTCGTATAGTTTGTGTGAAACCGACCCAACGGATGAACGAGAGATTTTCGCTATTAGAGATTACGTAACGGCACAATTACCGGCACCGGGTTATCAGTTTGCATTTTATTTCAGTGAAGCCGATGCAGACAACAACCAAAACCCACTATCGGATAACTACCAAAATGTAGCCAACCCACAAACGATATGGATACTAGTAACCAACGAAACTACAGGTTGTAGCAACAAGACCGTTCTAGATCTTAGAGTAGAACCCCGTCCGATATTGCAATTGCCACTAGGAGGATTAACCTTGTGTGATGACAATGGCGAAGGCTATGGTAATTTTGATTTAACGGCAGAGGTAAACAACTTACTCAATGGAGCCACAGGGGTAAACGTAACCTTCTATGAAACCCTTCAAAATGCAGAATTGGCAGTAGATGCCATCACATCAAATCCGTATGAGAACATCACTCCGTACTTGCAGTTTATCTACATCAGAGCAGAAAATGCAGTAACGGGCTGTTACAGCACCTACACTTTAGCGTTAAACGTAAACCCATCACCTATTATTCCGGTGGATTTACCAAACTTAACCTTGTGTGACCAAGACGGTAACCCACAAAGTGGGACAACGGCTTTTGACCTTACCCAACAAAATGCTATTATCTTAGCGGCACAACCGGCAGGTTTGGGCAGTTATACGATTCGTTATTTCACCACAGAAGCAAATGCACAAAACAACACCGCTGCGATTGTTCCGGCATCAAACTATATTAATACCACAAGTCCACAAACGATATGGTACCGCGTTAGCAACAACACCTCGAACTGTTTCTCAATTGGAACGTTCCAGTTGATTGTCAACACACCATTGGCACTGACTACACCAACGCCATTGGCACAGTGTAATCCGGATAACGATAACTTTATGGAGTTTGACTTAACGACCAAAGATGCGGAGATTACGCAAAACTTACCGGGTTATACCGTAACGTATTACCCGAGTTATGCTCAAGCCTTATCAGAAACAGGTCCGATTACCAACCCAACGGCTTATACAAACCTCACTCCGGCACAAACCCTTGGTGTGGTAGTAACAAGTCCACAAGGATGTAAGAGCTTTATCAGTTTGACCATCCGCGTTCTTCCAACCCCGATTGTAAACACTCCACCACTTTTACAAGTGTGTGACAACACCAATCCGGGTGATGATGAAGAAGCGTTTGATTTAACAACGCATGAGAACATCATCAGAAACAACGATCCGGATATCACCTTTGCCTACTTCCCAACTCAGGCAGATGCGATAGCAGGCACCAACCAAATTATGGCACCAACCACTTATGTAAGTGCAACGGGCAGTGTTTGGGTAATGGCAATGAACCAACAACAACCCACACCGGGCACGTTCTGTTACACCTTGGTGGAACAACTGCTACAGGTGAACCCGCTGCCGCAAGTGGCAACGTTTATACCGGATTATGTGATATGTGAACCAAATACAGACAACATCGCCACCTTTACGTTAAACACCTTAAACAATCAGGTGATGGAATCCGGAGATGCCACAGGCTTTACCATTAGTTATTACGAAACACAAGCGGATGCCACAGCAGGAACTAATGCACTAGCCAACAGCTATACCAACACCAGTAACCCACAAACGATTTACATCCGAGTGGTGAACAACCAAACGGGTTGTGTGAATGCAACAGCTACAGTAAACCTAGTGGTTGAAGAAGGAGCGATAGCTAATCCGATACCGGTAGATACAGCAGGTTTAACGGTTTGTGATGAAGACGGCACTAACGACGGACAAACGCAGTTTGATTTAACACCATTTGGAGCAATAGCTTTAGGCACACAATCGCCAACGGACTATGCAGTGAGTTATTATGAAACACAAGCTGATGCCTTGGCAGGTACCAACGCTATTGCAGACCCGTCAAACTATACCAACACGAATAACCCACAAGAGATTTGGATTCGAGTGACCAATACCACAACGGTAAGTCAGTGTGCGTCCTTGAGTCCGATACAATTAACGGTAAACCTATTACCGGAAATCACGTTAAACGATGGCTTTATTTGTGTAAATCCGGTGACTTTAACACCAATTGGAACCTATACCATTGATACGAATATTGCCAATCCGGCGTTATACAGTTATGTTTGGTATTTCAACGGTGCTGTGATAGCGGGAGCAACTGATTCTACTTACACTACAACACAGGAAGGAATCTATGAAGTAGTTGCGACGAACATCGCAACAGGTTGTACGATGCTAGACCCTGCGATGATGACCTTGACCAACACATCGGCAGCGATAGTAACGGCAGAAGATGTTGTGGTGAGTGGAGCCTTCTCACAAAATCAAACCATCACGGTGAATGTGACGGGAGGTTTAGGCGATTATGAATACCAATTGGACAACGGACCGTTCCAAGACAGTAATGTGTTTACCAATGTGAGTGCAGGAACCCATACCATCACGGTTAGAGACAAGAATGACGGGGGATGTGATACGGTAATTGTTATCAAAACGGCCATCAACTATCCGTTATTTTTCACACCAAATGGAGATGGACATAATGATGAGTGGAATATTATTGGATTACAGAACCAACCTAATGCAAAAATTTATATATTTGACCGCTATGGAAAACTACTCAAACAGATTAGTCCAACCACGAGTCCAAACGGATGGGACGGAACGTTCAACGGACAACCGATGCCATCAACAGATTACTGGTTTACAGTAACCTTTGAAGAAAACAATGAAACAAAAGAATTTAAAGCACATTTCTCATTAAAACGATAACACATGAATCTTAAAAGAGGTTATTTACTTTTATTATTAGTTTTTACACGATTTTCATATTCTCAAGAAGGGATAGCAGTATATTCCGATTATTTAACTGATAACTTGTACCTAATTCATCCGTCAATGGCAGGAGCTGCTAATTGTGCAAAAGTGAGAATGACAGGAAGAAGGCAATGGTTTGATCAGGATAATGCCCCTCAATTGAATACAGTGAGTTTTAATGGTAGAGTAGGAGAGCAATCAGGTTTGGGTATAATTTTGTTTAGTGATAAAAATGGTTATCACTCTCAGCGAGGAGCAAAATTAACGTATGCTCATCATATTATGTTTTCGAGAAATGAAATCGATTTGAATCAACTTTCGTTTGGTATGAGTGGAGCATTGGTTCAAAGTCAATTGGATGAAACTTCATTTATTAACGGTCAGCCATTTGATCCTATCATTGGAGGTATTTATCAAAAAGATTCTTATTTCAATGTTGATATTGGAGCTTCGTATTACTACTTAGATTTTTTTGCACACTTTACGGTTAAAAATGCTATTGCAAATGTTAGAAGAGAAATCTATACAGAATTTGAATCTGACAACTTAAGAAAGTATTTGTTTAGTGCCGGTTATGTTTTTGGTGACAGCGATAGAATTCAATGGGAACCATCTATTTTGTTTCAGTTGGTTGACCAAACCAAAGAAAAATCTATTGATATCAACTTAAAAGCGTATAAAGATGTTGATTTTGGAAAAATTTGGGGCGGACTATCATACAGAAGAAGCTTTGATGGTGCTCAATTTGTTGATGGAAACTCGGTATCAGATCAAAAATTACAATATATTACTCCAATAGTTGGGCTTAATTATAATCAATTCATGTTTGCCTACACTTATTCTTATCTTGCAGGTAATGTACGATTTGATAATGCAGGATTTCACCAAATTACTTTAGGGATTAATCTCTTCTGTAAACGTGATAAGTTTGAATGTAATTGTCCGGCAATTAATTAAAAAAAAAGCATTATTTAAATCCCGATTTATTCGGGATTTTTTATATAATTTAAATTATGGTTATTAAATCTGTAAATGGAAAGTCGCCTCAAATCCCTGAGGATTGTTTTGTGGCAGAAAATGCTACAATCGTTGGCGATGTGGTTTTAGGAACGTCATGTAGCGTATGGTATAACGCTGTATTACGTGGTGATGTTCATTTTATTACAATTGGAAACAAAGTAAATATTCAAGATGGTGCTATCATTCATTGCACTTATCAAAAACACCCCACTATCATAGGAAATAATGTTTCTATTGGCCATAATGCCATTGTTCATGGTTGTACTATTCATGACAATGTTTTAGTTGGAATGGGTGCTATTGTCATGGATAACTGTGTTATTGAAAGTAACTCTATTATAGCAGCAGGAGCTGTTGTAACTCAAAATACAATCGTTGAATCCGGATCCATCTATGCCGGAGTTCCTGCTAAAAAAGTTAAAGAAATTAACCAGTCAAATTTTAAAGGAGAGATTGAAAGGATAGCAAACAATTATGTGATGTATTCTAGTTGGTTCAAAGAATAGCACTTAAAATTCTTTATAGATTACATCATATTTATTTTCTAAAATGGATTTCAATACTTGAGGGTTTCCATTTGTAAAAAAGACTTGATTGCTTTTCAGACTTGAATTATATCCGGTTTTTTCTTGGAGTATTTTTTCCGTTTGTCTGGCAACTGCTTCGCCGGAATCAATTATTTTAACTCCCTTAGGTAGTATTTTTTTAATTTGAGGCAACAAATAAGGATAGTGACTACATCCTAATACCAGATAGTCTATATTAGCCTCAATCATTGGGTTAAGGTATTGTATTAACAGGTCATTGGTTTCTTTGGAGTCAATTTTACCGTCTTCAATTAGTTGTACTAAACCAAATCCAATTTGTTCAATTATTTTTGTGTTTGGATAATTCAATACAGCTTTATGAAACAAGGTGCTGTTTAGTGTTCCTTTGGTTGCCAATATGCCGATGCAATTTGTTTTAGACTTGTTTGCTGCCGGCTTTATAGCGGGTTCAATACCAATGAACGGCACATCAAACTTGTCTCTAAGTTCTTTGATGGCATTTGTTGTTGCGGTATTACAAGCCACAACAATGAGTTTACAGCCCATTTCTAAAAGCAATTCTGTGTTCTTGAAGCTAAGTTTTTGTATTTCTTTTTTGCTTTTTATTCCATAAGGAGCATTCTTACTGTCTGCGAGATAAATAGTGTCTTCGTTGGGAAGTAATTGATGAATTTCTTTCCAAATGGAAGTGCCTCCAATTCCAGAGTCAAAAAGTCCGATAGGCTTATTATTTATCATAAAAACAAATGTAAAAAAAAACTGCTCACAAATAGGAGCAGTTTTAGTTGATATTTTAAGATTTTTTTAGAATCCTAATTCTTTTTTTACATCAGAAGTTAAATCAGGACCATCCGCTAATAAAAGACCTGTGGAGTTGATTACATATTGGAATCCTTTTGCTTTTCCAACTTTTTCAATGGCTGCTTTTGCACGATCCATTAATGGTTTCATCAAATCTTCTTCTTTTTGATTTAATTCTTTTTGAGCTGTTTGTCTGTAGTCTTGGATTCTTTTTTCCATATCCTGAATTTCTTTAGCTCTATCAATGTTTAATTGTTCCGTAACAGTCTCTGCTTCTCTATTGTATTTTTCCAATTTTGATTGGTATTCATCCACCATGGTTTTGAATTCCTTATCATAGGTTTTTTGAAGGTTGTCAAGTTGTTTTTGAGCTTCCATCATCGCAGGCATTTTTGACATAATTTCGTTTGTATCTACGTGAGCGACTTTTGCTTGTGCAATAACTTGACTTGTGCTAAATAATAAAGTGGCAGCAATTAGTAAAGTTTTCAATTGTTTCATCATTTCTAAGTTTAAATATTTAATTAATTTCAATCTTTATTTTCGTTATTCTCTTTTGTTTTTTCTTCTCTTGCTTTTTTTGCGGCTTCTCTGTCGGCTAATATTTTTTGTTTTCGGTCTTCAATTTCTTTTTTTCTTTCGTCAATCAATTTCTGTCTGGCTTCTTGTGCTTTTAGCTTGTCATCTTCAACTTTTTGTTTAGCGGTGTCTTTTACAGCTGTTTTTTCTTCAGCATCTTCTCCGTCAATTTTGCTTTCATTTGAATCCTTGTCTGTAGGCTTCTCAGAAACCGTGCCAGATTTTTTAGCCTCGCGTTCCTCTATGAGTTTTTGTCGTTTGTCTTCAAAGTCTTTACGTTTTTGTTCTGCAGCTGCTTTGCGTAACTCGGCAATGCTATCTCTAGCTGCTTTTCTTTCATCTAATATTTTTTGTCTTTCAGAAAGATTAGGATTATCATCAATAAAATCTTCTTTTCGTTCTTTCTCTTCTAAAGCTTTCAGTTGTTTGCTAGACATTTGCTCTCTCTTTGAAGCTCTAGTTAAGGTTCTAATAACACGATCACTTAAGTCATGTCTTTTTGCAGCAAAAAGCAACGTCAAATCTGATGATTTATCCAAGATGAAGTCATATTTCTGAGCTTCAGCTAAGTCTTGTATTGCAGAGAAAACCTGATCCTGTACCGGTTTTACTAAAACTGCTTTTTGCGTAACTAAATCTCCTAAAGGACCAAATCGTTTTTGTTGAAATTCAATCAATTCATTTTCAAGAAAAGTAATTTCTTCTTCTCTTTCTTCAATAAGTTCTTTGGTCAAAAGGACTTTTTCATTTTTTAATGACTCTTTAAGTGTATTAATTTCATTCTTTTTGACATCAATTTCCTGTTTCCATTTTTGGGCTTTTAATTCTAATTGATTTTTAGCCTCAGTATAATCCGGAACATTTTGAAGAATATATTCCATATCAATATATCCAATCTTAACGCCTCTGGTTTGACCGTATACCCATGTATTAACGGTTAAAAATAAAATTATAAAAAGTAAGTTTTTCATATTCTTTAAATTACATGGTAAATATAACTTAAAATAATAATTAAAATTGTTGTCCAATAATAAAATGTGTTTCCCATCCATTTTTTTGTGTTTGTCCCGGAAGAGCATCAAAGCCATGTCCGAAGTCAATTCCAAGTAAACCGAATGCAGGCATGAATACACGCAATCCGAATCCGGCTGATCTGTTTAATATAAATGGATTGTAATTTTTAAAATCGGTATAAGATGCTCCTGCTTCTAAAAATGTCAACGCATAAATGGATGCGGCAGATTTAAGCGTGATTGGGTATCTTAACTCTAACGAAAATTTATTATAAATTGTTCCTCCATCAATGTTTGAAAGAGATTGGTTTGGATAGCCTCTTAATTGGATAACTTCTCTTCCGTCTAAAGCAAAGTTTGCTAATCCGTCTCCTCCTAAAAAGAAACGCTCAAACGGCACTAAACCTCTGTCGCTATTGTAAGCTCCTAGGAATCCAAATTCTGTATTTGATCTTAAGACTAAAGCTTTTTGTGGTGTTCCAGCTATTCTGGTAAACCAATCTGCTTTGAATTTAATTTTATAAAACTCTAACCAATTGAATCTTTTTTGGTCAACTTTAGATTGGTCAGCAGCAGCATCTTGGAAGTTTTCAACTCTATTTCCTCTTGATGTAGAAGTTGGTTGTGCATCAATATAATCACCTGCTTGAACAAAATTCCCATTGCTGTCAAAATATGAGCTTCCTGTATGTTTGAGTTTATAGGCTTCTTGATTTGGCAGGTCTGCATAATCAATACCGTTTAACAAAGAGTAAGGCGGTGTGAATTTTCCGCTGATACTAAACTCTGAACCATATATAGGATAAATAGGGTTAACTCCTTTACTAAACCTACTTAATCCAATGGTGTAAGCTAAGTTTCTTGATGAACCATCACCAAATGTAAATAACCCTGTGTTGTAGTTATTTAGGTCATAGTATTGAAAACTAACTGACTGTGACAAAACGAAGAAGTCATCCGGCACCGTTAATTTTTTGGCAATACCAATACTTAAAGATGTAATGTCAAAACTTCTTGATCTGTCCACATCACGGGTAGCAAAATTATTTAAAAACTGTTTACTGTGTGAGATGGATGTGCTAAACTGAATTGGTTTTCTGTTACCAAACCAAGGTTCTGTAAAAGTTAAGCTATAAATTTGAAAAAAGTTACTTGCTTGTAAACGCAATGCCATTTTTTGTCCGTCACCCATTGGTAAAGGGCGATACGCTTTTTTGTTAAATATATTTCCAATGGAGAAGTTGTTGAATGACAATCCTAAAGTACCAATGAATCCACCGGCTCCATAACCACCTTGTAATTCAATTTGGCTAGCTCCTTTTTCAACTAAATTGTATTCAATATCAACTGTTCCCGCTGCAGGATCGACATTTTTGAACTTAGGATCAATTGCTTCAGGGTCAAAGAAACCTAATTGACCAATCTCTCGGATTGTTCTAACTAAATCGTCTTTACTATATTTTTGACCTGGTTTTGTTCTTAACTCACGATAAATTACCTTGTCATTTGTTTTGTCATTTCCAACAACAGATATTTTATTAAAATATGCCATTGGACCTTCCATGATTCTGATTTCAAAATCAATTGTATCGTTTTGGGTTCTTACTTCAACCGTATTGATATTTGAAAACAAGTAACCGTTATTTTGATAAAGGTTGGTGATATCATAAGCATCCGGTCTTGTTTTATCAGCAATTCTTTTTTCTAATAAAACTCCGTTATAAGTATCTCCTTTTTGAATGCCTAAAAGTTGCGATAGATTTTCATCTGAGTAAATTGTGTTTCCTAAGAATTTTATGTCACCAAAATAGTATTTATTTCCTTCTTCAACTTTTAATTTTATGGATACAGTATTGTTTTTTGTATCAAATGAAACCGTATCAGATATCACCCTTGCATCGCGATATCCTTTTTCTTTATATTTTGAAACTATATTTACTAAGTCTTCCTTGTATTTATCTTTAATGAATTTTGAACCTTTCCAGAATCTTCCGGGAAACTGTACTTTAGTGTTTTTCATCGCTTTTCTAACTTTAGCATCAGAAAGTTTCTCATTTCCATCCACTAAAATCTGTTTAACCTTTACCTTTTTTCCTCGGTCAACATTAACAACCATTTTTACTTCATTGCCGCTTGTAGTATCCGGAATTGTGTTGATGGCAACTTTTGTGTTGTAAAAACCGTCTTTTTTATATTTGTTTTCAATAAAGTTTCTGGTGTTTGTGATGAAGTTTTCATTAACAACCGAGCCTTTATTCAACTTAGCTTCTTTAATTATAGTTTCGGATTTAGATTTTTTTAAACCTTGAACTTTAACATCACTTAATTTTGGCAATTCGGTCATGCTCAATTCCAAGAAAATGGTATCTCCGCGAACCTCGGTCATGTATAAATCAATGTCTCCAAAAAGACCTAATTTACCAAGCTTTTTTATGGAATTACTCAATTCTTCTCCCGGAACAACAATGCGTTGTCCTTTTTCTAGTCCGGCAAATGTGATGATTGTTTGTTTGTTAAAACTTAAATTTCCGGTTACTTCAATATCTCCCAAAATATATTGTGAGCCTCTTTCATAAGAGTTTTGTGCTTGTATAGTTCCCAAAAAAATACTACTAAACAGTAGTAGAAGTATGGATGTATTAAATTTATCTAAAATCACTAATTTATTGTTTAATTTGTTCACTTGTTTTTCCAAATCTTCTTTCTCTATTTTGATAGCTTAAAATGGCTTGATATAAATCTTCTTCTGAAAAATCCGGCCATAAAACATCAACAAAATATAGTTCTGCATAGGCAATTTGCCATAGTAAGAAGTTGCTTATTCTGTGTTCGCCACTGGTTCTGATAAGCAAATCTACATCGGGTAAATTGTGCGTGTAAAGATGTTGATTAATAATTGATTCGTCAATACTTTCTAAAGAAATTATATTATTTTTAACTTTGAGAGCAATGCTTTTTATGGTTGAGACCAGCTCTTCCCGCGATCCGTAACTCAAAGCTAATGTTAAAGTCATTGCTGAATTTCCTTCGGTTTTGTTAATTACTTCTAAAAGTTCTTTTTGAGCACCCTTTGGAAGCAAGTTGGTGTTTCCGATAGTATTGAGTTTGATATTGTTCTTTAATAAAGTTGGAAGTTCGTTTTTTAATGATTTGATTAACAAGTTCATTAATGTATCTACTTCTACTTTTGGACGATTCCAGTTTTCTGTTGAAAAGGCATATAACGTAAGGTTTTCAATGCCCAGTTTTGCAGATGCTTCAACAACTTGACGAACTGCTTTTGTGCCATTTTCATGACCAAAAACACGCATCATGCCTTTTTGTTTTGCCCAACGTCCGTTGCCGTCCATTATAATGGCAACATGTTTGGGAAGTTTATCTTTTACTATTGAAGTTTCTAAGCTCATTGAATTAATTAGGACAAAAACATGGGTTTTCACCAAATGTATAGGTTAGTGTTATGCCTGAAAAAACATACCAATCATTACTATTTAAATTTCCAAATTTTAAATTAGCATAGTCTTTATTTTTTGGATTGCTTCCGTCTAAATTATCTGTAAACGTATAGCGAACGCCTGCTTCGATTCCTAAAACAAAATTATTATTTATTCTGGTTTTTACTCCTAAAATTATTGGAATAGAAATTCCTCTTTCTGTTGTGTCTTCATTTGCAATGCCGTTGAGGAAATATAATTCTTTATAACTGTAATAATTTATTCCTGTGGCCACATAAGGTGTGGTTTGAGGTTTAAAATGATGTAAATCAAAGTCAAAAAAATTAAATTCAAATCCAGCGGATAGTTCATTGATGGTATTTTCAAATGAATATCCTCTTTCATTTCTGTTTGGTGCTTTTGAATCGTTATCGTCTGCGGCAATTTTACTGTGTGTAAAACTAAATCTATAGGAGTGTCTCGTACTTCTGTTCCATTTGTACAAAAGACCTATTGCCAATTGATTCGGATTAATGTAGTTGGTTTTTCCTATATCGCCAATATAGTTTGAACCTCCTGCAAAAATTCCAATTTCATTAATTTGAGCTTTTGAAAAAAACCCGCAAACCAAAAAGATAATCAAAATCAGTACTCTATTCATTGCTTTTGAAATAGCGTGCAAATATAACAATTATGAGAAGTTAACAGCTATATAATTGGTATAAATCACATATTTATATTCAAAAAAAACGAAATTTAAAGCATAGTAGTATGAGTGGTTGTAAAAGAAGTGAAAAATCGCACTTAATTTCGCTTGTCTTCACCCCAAAGAAGCTTGTTTCTGAGTGTTTTAAGAAACGTTTCGTGCTCTATTTCAACCATGTTTATTTTGAAAGGCGTTTTCTTTATGGTTAAAATGGTGTTGTTTGATAAGGTTGCAATTCTGCTGTCAAGTGAAACCAAATAATTTGCTTCTCTACCTGAAACTTTTATTTTAATTTCTGTTTTGTCAGGAATTACCAAGGGTCTGGCATTTAAGTTATGAGGAGCAATTGGAGTAATTACTAAACTTTTAACATCAGGCGTTAAAACAGGACCGCCGCAACTCAAGGAATAGCCTGTTGATCCGGTTGGTGTTGAAATAATCAAGCCATCTGCCCAATAGGATGTTAAGTATTCGCCATTCAAATAGGTTTCCAATGTAATCATGGAAGTAGTGTCTTTTCTGCTTATAGAAATTTCATTTAACGCAAAATTTAAGTCTTTTAAAGAATCATTTTTTGGTTTGCTTTCAATGCTTAACAATGTTCTTTTTGAAATGGTGTAATTTTTATCCAAAACAAGTTGCATAAAATCTTCAATATTTTCTTTTTGAACTTTAGCCAAAAACCCTAATCTTCCTGCATTTACTCCCAAGATTGGAATTCCTGTTTGTCTGACAAAAGTAACAGCTCTTAAAATGGAACCGTCTCCGCCAATGCTCAACATCATGTCAAAACTAGAATCCAAATCACTCGGAGTAGAAAATGTTTTGTATTCTTTTTTTAAGATTCCTTCTTGGTATAAAATTTTTAAAAACTCAGTTTCAATAACCAATTCCACATCGTTTTTGTTTAAAAAAACAAAAATATCCCGAATAATCGGACGCGTGTCATTTTGGTAATACTGACCGTAAATGGCAAATTTCATGGGTTAGATGTTTAGATATTTGTCAAGATAATCGGAACGATCTTTTAAGTTTTGAATGTAAAAATCTTCTTGGTGATCTGAAACTATTTCATAAGCATAGCGTCTGAAAGTTTGTATAATTTCATTTAAACTTCCAAGCGTAGTTTTTATCGTAATTTGCACGCTGTCTTGTGTTGCTTCCGATAAAAACATGCCTAAAATTTTACCATTATTGGTTTCAACAATTTGAGCAACCTGGCTCATGGAAAAATCTTTTGTTGGTTTTCTGACAATAATAATTCCGCCTTGTTCATTCATGAAAGGGGTTTCATGAAAAAATTGGATGATGTCATTCAATTCATAATAACCGATGTATGTGTTTGATTCATCTAAAACAGGAACAATATTGGCGTGATTTTGTGCAAATACCTCCAAAACATCTAACCAAATCATTTTTGTTCTGGCAAAAAAACCTTCTAGCGTATAACGGTAATCAAGTATTGTTTTGTTGTTGTCAAATGTGATCACGTCATCAGCGGCAATACATCCAATATAAATACCTTCAGAAACAACCGGAAAATGAGAATAGGTCATGTCTGAAAAAAAATTTTGAACCGAATCAATGGAATCATTTCCATCAAAAGGTTTAAAGTCATTGATAATATAATTGGTAATATCTAGCATTTAATTCTGAATTTTCGTTGCAAAATAATCAAAAAATAGCATATCTAGGCTTGTTTTAGTTTGTATTTTTGCAATCAGTTTACAAAGAAATGGTTTAAAACATATATAATGACAAAGTTAAGTGTAAATATTAATAAAATTGCAACCTTACGAAATTCTCGTGGTGGAAATGTTCCAAGTGTAACCCAAGTGGCTGTTGATGTTCAAAAGTTTGGTGCACATGGCGTGACCATTCACCCTAGACCTGATGAACGACATATTCGTTATCAAGATGCCAGAGATTTAAAACCTTTGGTTTATACTGAATTTAATATTGAAGGGAATCCAGTTCAAAAATTTATTGATTTGGTGCTTGAAACTAAGCCAACTCAGGTTACTTTAGTGCCGGATGCTGATGATGCATTAACTTCAAATGCGGGATGGGATACACTTAAAAACAAGTCTTTTTTAACTGAAGTTATTGCAGAATTTAAAAGGAACAACATCAGAACCTCCATTTTTGTTGATCCTGTTTTAGCGATGATTGAAGGAGCAAAAGCAACGGGAACAGATCGTATTGAATTGTATACCGAAAGTTATGCACATCAGTATGGTTTGGGGAACAAAAACGGTATTCAACCTTATGTTGAAGCTGCAAATTTGTCCAATCAATTGGGTCTGGGAATTAATGCGGGTCATGATTTGAGTTTAGAAAACATAAAGTTCTTTAAAGAGCATATTCCAAATTTATTGGAAGTTTCAATCGGGCATGCATTAATTTGTGAGTCCCTTTATCTAGGGATTGAAAATGTGGTTGCTATGTATTTACAAAAATTAAAATAAATAACAATTTTATGTTATATTCAAAAATTGAAGGCGAAGGAAAGCCATTGATTATACTTCATGGCTTTTTAGGCATGTCTGATAATTGGAAAACCTTGGGCACGCAATTTGCCGAACTTGGTTTTGAAACGCACATGCTAGATTTGAGAAATCACGGCAGAAGCTTTCATTCAGAGGATTTCAATTATGAAGTCATGGCAGATGATGTTTTGGAGTATTGTAAAGACAAGAACATTACTACCGCTGTTTTTTTAGGACATTCAATGGGTGGAAAGGTGGTGATGAATTTGGCAACAAATCGTCCGGAATTGGTAGAAAAATTAATAGTTGCCGATATAGGTGTTCGTTATTATAAACCACATCACCAAGAAATTTTGGCAGGATTAAACGCCGTTGATTTTTCGCAACAACCCAGTAGAAATGGAGTGGAAGACATTCTTAAAAATTATATTCCTGATTTTGGAACGCGTCAGTTTTTAATGAAGAGTTTGTATTGGGAAACACCGGGTCAATTGGCATTTCGGTTTAATTTGAAGGTTTTTACGGCTAAAGTTGAAGAAATTGGCAAAGCTCTCGAAGCACATCAAAAGTTTGAAAAGCCTACGTTATTTATAAAAGGAGGTCTTTCGAGGTATATTTTGGAAGAAGATTTTGAGTCCATCAAAAATCATTTTCCAATGGCAACATTTCAAACTATTCCAAACGTTGGACATTGGCTTCATGCAGAAAATCCAAAGGCATTTTTTGAAATTGTTAGAGAATTTATTCGTTAATTCATTTTTTTTCTTACTTTTATAATAAAAAACATATCGTATGAATTTAATAATTAGAATTATCGTTACAGCGGCTTTGGTTTTGCTTTTGGCTCATATTTTGCCGGGAGTTGCAGTTGCAAATTTTATGTCGGCGGTGTTAGTGGCTATTGTTTTGGGCTTATTAAATATTTTTATAAAACCCATTTTAGTGATTTTAACATTACCCATAACTATTCTTACTTTAGGGCTTTTCCTTTTGGTAATTAATGCGTTAATCATTCAGTTTTCAGGTTATATTGTTGGCGGATTCAGCGTATCGTCTTTTTGGTATGCTTTGCTTTTCAGTATTGTTTTATCTGTTGCTCAGTCAATTGTTTATAATCTTACCGGAGGAGAAAAAGGCTAGATTTGTCTTATTTCTGAAGTCCTAAAATTCAATTCATTATACTTGTTTGGGTTGCAAAAAAGTTATACTTTTGCAACCCAATTTTAGTATATAATAATAGAAGCAATGAATATTACAAGAACCAATGTTGATGACCTAAATGCTGTGTTAACCGTTCCGGTTACTAAAGCCGATTATGCAGATAAAGTACAAAAAGTTTTGGCTGATTATCGAAAAAACGCAGCTATTCCTGGGTTTAGAAAAGGAACTGTGCCGATGAGTTTGATTCAAAAACAATACGGTAAAGCAGTATTGTTAGAAGAAGTAAAGAAACTTTTACAAGAGAAATTAAATTCGTATTTGGTTGAAGAAAAATTGGATATTTTAGGAAACCCACTTCCAAAAGTAACCCAAGATTTTGATTGGGA
>JAUXNR010000425.1 GCA_030682755.1 Flavobacterium sp. | reverse complement strand
CGACAATAGCTTGATTTTGTTGTTCTTCTAAGTTTTTATAATCTAAATTCAATTGATTGATACTTTTTTTGATGTGTATTATAAACTGCTGAACGAAATCATCCTTGTCGATAAACCAAATGGAGTCAGAGTTTGTGAAAATCAAACAATTTACTTTTTCAGAAATCAAATTTTTCATTTCAAAAATTTGTTTAAAAACAATACCGCTGTCTTTTATTTGCGATTTGAATTTTAAACCGGTAATCTCACTTACTTTTTCATAAACATCTTTTCCGTATTTTGGTATCATCTTTTCTATTATAAACTTCATTTAGTAAATACCTTATATTTCAGCAAAAGTAAGAGTGTTGATTTTTGTTGGTTTTTTTAGTTGATATATTTTTACATGCAGATAATTTCGTTTAATAATTTCAGAGGCTTTATTGATATATTCACTGTCTGTATTATATCCAAATATTACGTTTCTAAGTGCCTCTTTTTTAAATTGTGCTTTACCTTTAAAATTTTTGATCAGTCGAACCTCATATTCATAATGCCAATTCTCTTGCTTTCTATAAAACAAGTCTATTATATCGCCTTCATTTGAAAATGGTTTAAATTCCTTTTGAACAAGTTCTTTTTCATATTTAACTATTCTTATTCCGGAAAAAAAATTAGTATCAAAGTCAGCGTTAAATTGCAAACAAACTCCTTTATAATTTCCGGCATAATTTCCCCAAAGTGGAAGATTTATTGGATTTATTGAAAAACAAGCTATTCCAAATTTTTTTATAAATCGCTCTATGTTTTCCTGAACAAACTTCTCTAAACTTTCGGAAGTAAATTTTCTTTGAAAATAGGAGTTAGTTAATGTTTCTTTGATATTACCATTCAAATGAGTATAAAAATTAGTCCATTCTTTTTTGTTTTGAGTGAGCTTAATTAAGTTTGGATTGGAATCAAAAGGGTCATTAAGAGAATCAATATCTGAAAAAAATATATAATTATTTTCTAACTCGTCTAATGTATAATCATTATTTGGTCTGTATCGAAAAATATGAGGAGGTCCGACAAGTTCAATTTCTTGTTTCATGCTTTAATTTTAAAATTAACAAGCCTACAAGCATTTAATAAAGACTATTCATTATAGTTTGAATACAAATGACTAACACAAATCCCGCAAACATCTCTTCCTATATCAGCAGCAACCTGTCTTGCTTCGTCTTCGTCTAAACAAGTTTTGACATTTTCAATGTCTTCATTTCTCCTATCAGTGACTTTTTTACAGATTGAAGCATATTGTGCTGTACAACTTTTTTCTGTGAACTGCCCTTTAAATATATGAATCTCGTTCGTGTCTTTATATCTTAGTAAAGAGTACGCATCATTATTTATATTTTTTGCCATAAGATTTTTTTATTTAGTAAAAATACTCGGGATTTAAGTTTTAATCAATACGGGAAAACCCGTATTTTAATGATTTTTACATCGTAAATAAAGTCAAAACTAACTTTCAAAATCAATTTTATTCTAATTTTGCTAAATTTTTAAAAATAAACCAACAACTATGCCTTTACACGTAATCTTTGACAAAAGAGTATTAACAACTAATTATAAGTATTCAGAAAAGTATTGGATAGAATTATCAAAAATAATAGAAACTGAAATTGGTAACTATGAAATAAAAAATGCTGTAGAAGTAGATAGAATTTTAAAGATAGGTTTTCAATATTTATGCAAAAGCTTTGAAGGATTGATTAAACAAAATCTGAATTCATCCTTTTATATATTTATAAATTGTTTGCATGAGGACTCACTTGACTTGTATCAGCTTCAATTAAAGGGTACTTCATTGGGAATAGATGAAAGTGCATTTGCTATATCAAGACGCGTGCTAAAAATAATAATTGAACAAGGTTGTCAACACAATTTGAAAGGAACCCCTAATTTTTTTAAAGAGATAACAGTAAGTTTAAAAGAATATGTTAGTATTACTGAAGAACTACTTTACTTAGGTGAATGGGCTTATACTTTTAGTGAGTTTATTGCAAAAAATAAATTATTTTCTAGTTCAATTGGTTTAAAAATTGAAGATGGCGAACTTGCTATCAATACCTATCAGCCCTACCCTGAACTATTTAAGTTTATAGGAATCGAGATACCTAAGCATGACTCTCAAGTGGCTACATCAATGTCTATCAATGAATTTAAAGATTTGCTTATTGATAAGTTTAATGTAAACTATGACGCTTTGTTTGGTTTTACGCAAGAACAGATTAAAAACCCGCAGTATCGATTTGGTTTGGTCTTTATTGACAACTTAATTCAGATTTTAAATGAAAATTTTGGGTACAAAAAAGAATTTCTTGAAGTTTTTTATCAAGGCTTAACTCTGTCAAAAGATAATGCTCTCTCAGTTGAAGATTGTATAATTAGAAATCAAGATAATCGAAGATTCATTTATCGTCCCATTGTTGAGTTTTGTATCGAAGGTAAATTCTATTATATGATTCCTATTAATAAATGGGCTGAAAGCATGATGTCCTTAACAACTAATTCGTTTCCTTTTGGAGTATTTCCGGATGAATGGAAACAGTTTAAGGATATTAAAGACTTTGTT
>JAUXNR010000642.1 GCA_030682755.1 Flavobacterium sp. | reverse complement strand
TTTTTAAAACCCTTGGCTCAAATCCTATTTTTTTGAGGTCAATCAATCCAACAAAGGCGTCTATAAAACGCACCGGATAGTCAGATGTAATCTTATCTTCTAAACTACCCATTTGTAGCTGATTGAGGGAAATTACATGAATATGTTGCATGTTTAAAAATACAACAATTCAAGTTTTCTAACAAGTTTTTTAGTATATTTGTTAATGGGATTGTGAGGTTTTTTCACAGTCTGACGTTAGGCGTAATTTTACAGACACCGTACATAAACAAAGTATATGATAACAATCGACAACTATTTAGACAATCATTATATACACCGAAGCAATTGGTTGAGAGCTGCGGTGCTTGGTGCAAATGATGGAATTATTTCAATTTCAAGTCTTGCAATTGGAGTTGCTGCGGCAAGTTCTACAAGAGAGCCAATTGTGTTGGCAACAGTTGCTGGACTTGTTGCTGGTGCGTTATCTATGGCAGCAGGTGAATATGTATCGGTAAGCTCACAAACAGACACCGAAAAAGCAGACATTGAAAGAGAAATTAAAGAATTGAGAGAAATGCCGAAAGAAGAACTTAATATTTTGGCTCAAATCTATGAGAAACGAGGACTAAAAAAAGAAACGGCAATGCAAGTAGCCATTGAATTGACAGAAAAAGATGCTTTAGGAACGCACATTAGAGATGAATTAGGTATCAACGAAATTAGTCAAGCAAATCCTATTCAAGCTGCACTAGCGTCAGGGACTGCGTTTACGGTGGGTGGAGTATTGCCTCTTTTGGTCATTCTTTTTGCACCAGTCAAAGGAATGGAATATTGGTTATATGGTTCAACTATCGTTTTTCTAATAATTTTAGGAGCATTAGCAGCAAAAACGGGTGGTTCAAGTATTCCAAAAGCAATTTTGCGAATTACCATTTGGGGGACAATCGCTATGGGGTTATCTGCATTAGTTGGTTATATATTCGGAGTTAGAGTATAATTTTAAAAATTAAATAATTATGAACGGAGCACATTGGCATTTAGTGGTAAATCATTTACCCATCATTTTCCCTATCGTGGGAGTAATCGTAATGATTACAGGACTCATTTCAAAATCGGAAGCGGTAAAGCGAACGGCATTTATGATTTTTATTCTCGGTGCATTAGCTTCAATAGCAGCAATGACAACTGGCGAAGGTGCAGAAGAGATTGTAGAAAAAATAAATGGAGTAACCGAAAATTATATTGAAAGCCACGAAGAAACAGCCGAAACATTTGCTTTGCTTTCTTATATTTTAGGTAGCATTTCTTTACTTGGACTTTGGGCAAGCTTTAAACAAAAAACATTTTCAAATATTATTGCAATTGTGACATTAGTATTTGCATTTGTAGTACTGTTTTTTGGCAAACAGACAGGAACAACTGGTGGAGAAATAAGACACACAGAAATAAGAAGCGGAAACAGTATTCCTGCGATAGAAAATAATAATGATGAAAAAGATAAAGACGACTAACATATGATAAAAACAGAAAAGCAAGGCTTACTTCAATTACTAAAAATTGCAACACCGTATTTAATCATCACAACGGTTTATGCAATTATTGTGCTTGGGCTTGAAGAATATTTTGGCGACCACATTTACAAAATTTCAGGTCAAATAGGTTCTGTATTTGGACTTGCAGTTGCTTTTTTCTTGGGTTTCAGAATGAATTCGGCTTATGACAGATGGTGGGAAGCCCGAAAAATTTTTGGAGAACTAACGAATAACACTCGAAGTTTTGTTGCAAAAATATATGCGTATTATAGTAATAATGAGAATTTAAAGGAAATCCAACAACAATATTTCAAACTTGAAGCCCACAAATTAATTGAATTGAGCATTTTATACATTCGTCAATTAAAAAATGAAATGCACAAC
>JAUXNR010000424.1 GCA_030682755.1 Flavobacterium sp. | reverse complement strand
GGATCGTTTGACAAATTGGCAAAATATATTGATCAAGCCAAAAAAGATGCTGATGCAGAAATTTTGTTTGGTGGAAACTATGACAAATCCAAAGGCTATTTTGTTGAGCCAACGGTTATTTTAACAACCAATCCAAAATATGCTACAATGGAAACTGAATTATTCGGTCCGGTTTTAACAGTGTATATTTATGAGGATGCCAACTGGAAAGAAACATTACAGTTAATTGATCAAACTTCAGAGTACGCATTAACCGGAGCTGTTTTCAGTCAGGATCGTTATGCTATTGCAGAAGCAACGCAAGCTTTAGAAAATTGTGCAGGTAATTTCTACATCAACGATAAACCAACAGGTGCAGTTGTAGGAATGCAACCTTTTGGCGGAGCACGTGCTTCCGGCACCAACGATAAAGCAGGATCTGCTCAAAACTTATTGCGTTGGGTTTCGCCAAGAACAATTAAAGAAACTTTTGTAACACCTGAAAATTACAGGTATCCGTTTTTAGGATAATCGTAGTAGATTTATATGAAAAGTCCCGACAAACAATCGGGACTTTTTTATGCTTTAAACTTCAATGGCAAATGCACCACTTTCTTCGTTTCAAAAAATTCTTCTGTAAAATAATTTGATAAATTGTATTCTGTTGCTTTTGGAAAATCTTTTAATTCTTCGGTTAAATCACCACCTTTCAAATACAATATTCCGTTTTTAAGTTCGTGTTTATTTTGCTTTTTAATTTTATCTTTTATCCAAGAAACAAAATCAGGCATGTTGGTAACTGCACGACTTACAATAAAGTCAAAATCGCCTTTTACATTTTCAGCACGCATTTGCTCTGCTTTCACATTTTCTAATCCCAAAGCAGAAGCTACTTCATTAACTACTTTTATTTTTTTGGCAATCACATCAATAAGATAAAATCTTGTTTCAGGAAAAAGAATTGCTAAAGGAATTCCGGGAAATCCGCCACCTGTTCCAACATCCAAAACTGTTGATTTTGGTAGAAATTCCATTACTTTGGCAATACCTAATGAATGCAAAACATGTTTCACATACAATTCATCAATATCTTTGCGTGAAATCACATTAATTTTTGCATTCCAATCGTAGTATAATTCACTCAGCTTTTTAAATTGAACAACCTGATTTTCAGATAAGTTAGGAAAATACTTTATTATTTCTTCCATTTTGTGTCATTTTTAACAAAAGTAAACAATTTGATGTTGAAATTTTATTGTTTGTTCAACGTTATGATTTATATTAATACTTACCTTTGAAAAAAATTTATATAATACATGATTACCACAATTCCAACTTTTTCAAAACAAGATAATCTAAAATTTTTTAGAACACTTAACTCCCGGGTTAACAACTACTTCAAAGAAAACAATATTCAAAAAACCGGAAACTGGAAGCTTCACTTAAAAACTATCGTGATGTTCTCAATTTTCTTAACACCATATTTTTTCCTTTTAGCAATGGACATGCCGTTTTGGACATATCTTTTACTTAATGTAGTGATTGGTGTTGGAATGGCTGGTGTTGGAATGAATGTAATGCATGATGGCAATCATGGCTCCTACTCTAACAAACCATGGTTAAACAAAATAATGGGAGGAAGTATTTATATTCTAGCCGGAAATGTTTATAACTGGCAAGTGCAACATAATGTTTTGCACCATACTTATACAAATATTGTAGGACACGATGAAGATTTAGATGCCGGAAGAGTAATCCGTTTTTCTAAACAATCAGAATGGAGATATTTTCATAAATTTCAACATTACTATTCGGTATTTCTTTATGGTTTGTTAACTTTCAATTGGGCAATTACAACTGATTTTAAACAAATGAGAGCTTACCTGAAACGTAAGTTGTCGTATGGCGAACCAAAAAGTCCCAAAATTTTATGGACAACTCTAATCATAACTAAAGTAATATACTTCTCAATATGGTTAGTTTTACCCATGTTAATGGGAATCACTTGGTGGAAAGTTGTACTTGGTTTTGCAGTGATGCACTATACCGCAGGCTTAATTCTTAGTATTGTTTTTCAATTGGCACACGTTGTGGACGAAACTACAAATCCTGTTCCTGATGAAAACGGAGAAATAGAAAACACTTGGGCCATTCATCAATTATTTACAACCGCTAATTTTGCACCTAAAAATTGGATTGTAAATTGGTATACCGGAGGTTTAAATCATCAAATTGAACATCATATTTTTCCAAATATCAGTCATGTTCATTATGGCAAAATTGCAGATATCGTAAAAGAGACTGCAAAAGAATGTAACCTTCCTTATCATGAATTCAAAACAATGCGAAGTGCCGTTATTGCTCACTTTAAACATTTGAAAGAATTAGGGCAAGAGCCACAAATGGCATAATTAAATTTTACAACCACAAAACACAACTATAATGAATTCGTTATCGGATAGAATTAATAATTTATCTACTTCTCAAACTTTGGCCATGGCAGCATTGGCTAGAGAATTAAAAGCTCAAGGAAAAGACATCATCAGTTTAAGTTTAGGTGAACCTGATTTTAACACACCCGACTTTATTAAAGAAGCCGCAAAAAAAGCAATCGACGAAAATTATAGCACTTATTCGCCTGTTGATGGTTATGCCGAATTAAAAGAAGCTATTTGCCGAAAATTCAAAAGAGATAACAATTTAGACTATAAACCGGCAAACATTGTTGTTTCCACAGGTGCAAAGCAATCTCTTTACAACATCGCCCAAGTGATGTTAAACGAAGGAGATGAAGTAATTTTACCTGCACCTTATTGGGTGAGTTATTACGAAATCATCAAAATGTCGGGTGGAATTCCTGTTGAAGTACCAACTTCAGTTGAAAGTGATTTTAAAATCACACCTGAACAACTTGAAAAAGCGATTACGCCAAAAACAAAAATGATTTGGTACAGTTCGCCTTGCAACCCAAGCGGATCTGTTTATAGTCGTGAAGAATTTACAGCCATTTCCAAAGTGTTGGAAAAGTATCCAAACATTTATGTAGTTGCCGATGAAATCTACGAACACATTAATTTTTCAGGAACTTTTTGCAGCATTGCTTCCGTTCCGGGAATGTTTGAAAGAACCATCACCGTAAATGGTGTTGCCAAAGCATTCGCTATGACCGGATGGAGAATCGGTTACATCGGAGCACCGGAATTCATCGCAAAAGCGTGTACAAAAATGCAAGGCCAAGTAACATCTGGAGCCAATTCTATTGCTCAACGAGCTACGATTGCCGCTGTAGATGCCGACCCAAAAGTACTAAATTACATGGTGGAAGCTTTCCACAAAAGAAGAGATTTAGTCGTGGGTTTAATCAAAGAAATTCCAGGATTAAAAATTAATGTCCCTGAAGGTGCTTTTTATGTATTTCCTGATGTTTCTTATTTCTTTGGAAAAACGTTACGCGGAACTTTAATAAAAGATGCTACTGATTTTTCGATGTATTTATTAGCTGAAGCAAATGTTGCAACTGTAACAGGTGATGCTTTTGGAAACCCTAACTGCATAAGATTTTCTTATGCTACTAGCGAAGAACAACTCACCGAAGCTTTGCGAAGAATTAAAGAAGTTTTAGCTTAAACCTATAGTGCCTCAAGGAAACTTGGGGCTTTTTTTATTTATAATTCACAATAAAAATGTCAAAAATACTCCTACTCGGTTCCGGAGAACTCGGAAAAGAATTTGTAATTGCCGCACAACGCATCGGCCAAACAATTATTGCTGTTGATAGTTATGAAAATGCTCCCGCTATGCAAGTGGCTCATGGTTTTGAAGTCATTAATATGTTAGACAGTGCCGAACTTGATCGAATTGTAGCCAAACACCAACCTGATTTTATTGTGCCTGAAATTGAAGCCATCAGAACCGAACGTTTTTATGACTATGAAAAACAAGGCATAACCGTTGTTCCGTCTGCAAAAGCAGCAAATTTTACTATGAACCGAAAAGCCATTCGTGATTTGGCTGCAAAAGAATTAGGATTACGAACAGCAAATTATCGCTATGCAACTTCGGCAGAAGAATTAGAAAAAGCGGTTTCAGAAGTTGGAATTCCTTGTGTAGTCAAACCTTTAATGAGTTCGTCAGGAAAAGGACAATCGACCATCAAATCACATGAAGATATCACGAAAGCTTGGAACTATGCCGTGGAAGGTTCTCGTGGTGATGTGGTAGAAGTAATTGTGGAAGCGTTTGTGAATTTTAATTCGGAAATCACGTTATTAACGGTAACTCAAAACAATAATTTACCCACTTTATTTTGTGCTCCTATTGGTCACCGACAAGAGCGAGGCGATTACCAAGAAAGTTGGCAACCCGCAAACGTTTCTGAAAAAGATATTTTGGAAGCTCAAGATATGGCAAGAAAAGTTACCGAAGCGTTAGGCGGAGCCGGATTATTTGGCGTGGAATTTTTCCTAACTAATGAAGGCGTTTATTTCTCCGAATTATCTCCAAGACCTCACGATACCGGAATGGTAACATTAGCCGGAACACAAAATTTTAATGAATTTGAATTGCATTTACGAGCTGTTTTAAGTTTACCGATTGCAGAAATTACCTTAGAAAAAGCCGGAGCAAGTGCGGTTATTTTAGCTTCCGAAAATTCAAACAATCCAACTTTTTCAGGCATAGAAAAAATTGCCGGATTACCTAAAACAGATTTTAGAATTTTTGGCAAGCCTACATCAAGACCGTATCGAAGAATGGGTGTTGCTTTAGTAAATGACTCTTTGGAAATTCCTTTAGAAATTATTGTTGAAAAAGCCAAAACAGCAGCTCAATTGGTAAAAGTAAATGTATAATGGCTTTAATTTTAGACAACATTTCAAAAATTGTATCGCTTTCTAAAGAAGAGGAACAGTTTTTTTTGTCTAAAATTGAAACACAGCAATATAAAGCAAAAACCATTTTACACAATGCGGGAGAAATTTGCAAACAGTCTTATTTTGTCAATTCCGGATTACTTCGAAGTTTCAATATCAATGATAATATTGTAGAACATGTTCTCCATTTTGCTTGTGAAGGTTGGTGGATTGGCGATATGTACAGCTTACTTTCTCAAAAACCCGGCAATTTGTTTATTGAAGTTTTAGAAGATTCGGAAGTGGTTTTGTTATCCAAAGAAAATCAAGAACAATTATATTTTGAAATTCCGAAACTGGAACGTTTTTTTAGAATTTTAACCGAAAATTCTTTGGTTGCTCACCAAGAACGGTTGATGGATAATTTAAGTTTATCTGCCGAAGATCGCTTTGAAAAATTCTGTAAAAGATATCCAACTTTGATTCAACGGGTGCCTCAAAAACAAATCGCATCTTATATTGGTGTAACCCCGGAGTTTTTTAGTAAAATGAAAAGCCGATTACTAAAAAAATAAATTGTTTTCTTTAGTAATCGGCTACTATGAAATTATCTTTTGACAAATTTCAAGGTCTTTACTCCATAATCTGTCTCTAATTGAGCAATATAAACACCCGAATGTAATTCAGAAACCATAATGGATTCAAAAGTATTTCTTAAATTTTGGCTAAAAATCAATTGACCCACATTATTGTAGATATTTACATTTTTTAAAGGCACTTCAGCCTGAAAATTCAACACGTCATTTGCAGGATTTGGAAAAACAGAAAATAACATTTGATTTAAATCTCCAA
>JAUXNR010000423.1 GCA_030682755.1 Flavobacterium sp. | reverse complement strand
GAGTACGTTCGCAATCACCCAATCCGTGGCTTTCCAGTCGGTTGCAATTGGAATTAGGTTTTTAATTTTGGTTGGATGTTGAGCCGCCATTTCCCAAGCGATTGCTCCACCTAAACTGCCACCGATGACGGTGAAAAGTTCGCGGATGCTTAGATGAAATAATCCTTCCCAAAAAATTCTTGCTATATCACGAATGGTGAAATCTTTGTAATCTGAAATTAAATTTCCGAATACATTATCATAACCGTTTCCGGGAATATTGAAAGCGATGATGGTAAATTGATTGGTATTAATGGTTTTATTTTCACCAATTAAATCATTCCACCAACCGTTTTCGCCAGTGATGGTTGAGTTTCCGGTTAAGGCGTGATTAACCAAAACTACGGGAGCAGAACCGATAGGCTGACCAAACGTTTCAAAATACAGCGGAATGTAGGGTCTGACTTTTCCAATTTCTAAATTGAAATTAAATAAGTCTATTTTTTTTAAATTTTTCATTTTTTTTCTAGCTTTTTTTTAAAAACTGTCTTTTTTCAAACGTGGAAAAAAGACAGCTTTAAACAAACAAAACCTATACAAACATAAAAGTTGTATTATGCTGCTTCTGTGGTTGAGAATTCTTTTAATAAAGTCAGCTCAACCGGAGTGGGATTAATCAGATTGTCTTGAATGGGACAGCGGTTTTCAACGGCTTCAATCCAATTTTTCAACTCTTCTAAACTGGCATTTGAAGTTGGTTTAACTACCACTTGAATTGATTTGAATCCGGCTCTTTCATAGCTAATTTTTCCCTGGTATTTGTCTAAACTTAGGGTTCCGGATACTTCAACTTGAAGTGATTTTAAATTTATTCCTTTTTCTTTTGCTACTAATTTTCCAACGGCATTAATGCAACCTGCATAACCGGCGAGCAAATATTCTAGCGGACTTGGCCCTTCTAACTCGGGAAAAGTTTCATTTTTACTGATTCGAACATCGAAATTTTGTGCTTTTACAACAAATTGATTATTGGCTTTTGCGTAGCCTAACACGTTTACTATTTTCTGACTCATGATTAGGTTAATTGAGGGGTTTTTATGTTTTGAAATACCGCGTTTAAATCGGCTTTTAAATCTTCGATATCTTCTAACCCGACAGAAAGACGAATTAAATCTTTGGTTACTCCGGTTGCTTCTTGCTCGGCATCAGACAATTGTTGGTGCGTGGTGCTTGCCGGATGAATAATCAAGGATTTCGTATCTCCGATATTGGCTAAAAGCGAGAATAGCTTGGTTTCATCGGCTACTTTTTTGGCTGCTTCAAACCCGCCTTTGAGTCCGAATGTGACGATGCCACTTTTTCCTTCCGGTAAATATTCATCAGCTAATGCTTTATATTTTGAAGTTTCCAAACCGGGATAATTTACCCACGCTACTTGTTCTTGGTTTTGCAACCATTTGGCTAAAGCCAATGCATTTTCGCTGTGTTTTTTAATTCGAATTTCTAAAGTTTCCAATCCTTGAATGGTTTGAAAAGCGTTGAATGGACTTAATGCTGCACCAAAATCGCGAAGACCTTCAATACGAACTTTAGCTATAAAGGAAGCTGCTCCTAAAACTTCGTAGTATTTTAATCCGTGGTAACCGGCAGAAGGTTCTGTGAATTCTGGGAATTTTCCGTTGCTCCAATCAAAATTTCCTGCATCGATGATTACTCCGCCTAATGATGTTCCATTTCCGGTGATGTACTTAGTTAAGGAATGAATAACAATGTCTGCTCCGTGTTGAATTGGGTTTAATAAATAAGGCGTTGCCACAGTATTATCAACAATAAAAGGCACTTTGAACGCTTTTGCTTCTTTTGAAATGGCTTTTAAATCTAGTACGTCTAATTTTGGATTGCCGAGACTTTCAACAAAATAAGCTCTGGTGTTTTCTTTAGAAGCTTTGGTGAAATTTTCAGGATGTGACGGGTCTACAAATGTGGTTGTGATGCCTAATCTTGGTAGGGTTACGCTCAATAAATTATAGGTTCCACCATACAAACTGTTGGAAGCTACGATGTGATCGCCAGCTTTTAATAAGGTCAAGAATGTCGTAGCAATTGCGGCAGTTCCTGATGCGGTGACTACGGCTCCGATTCCGCCTTCTAATGCCGCTAAACGTTGTTCAAGAATGTCATTGGTTGGGTTGTTTAATCGGGTGTAGATAAAACCGGCTTCGGCCAAACCAAAAAGATTGGCTGCGTGTTGCGAGTTATTAAAAACATACGAAGATGTTTGATAAATTGGGACGGCTCTTGTTCCTGCGTTTTTAGTTACATCGTGTCCTGCGTGTAATGCGTTTGTGGAGAATTTTTGTGTGCTCATTTTTTTAAGTATTAAGATTAATGTATTAAGATTATTCGATTTTTAGATTATTAGATTTTTGGATAAAAAAAAAGTCCTTTTGGATGGCTTACCAAAAGGACTTTAAAACAAGTGTATAACTAGATTATGTCTTTCGCTTTTGGCAATGAGGGTTTGTGATGCAACACATTTGCATCATCATACGGTTCATCATTATTTTTTTTGTAGTGTTCATTTTTTTTGAGTTGCTGAGTTACTGAGGTTCTGAGTTGCTAAGATTTTATAATAAAAAACCTCTGCTTTTGTGCAGAGGTTCAATTGTATTTATTTTAAAAAAATTTAAAATTATGCAATAGGTTTCCTCTGCGGAGATTTCCACATCATACGACAACACATATTGCAAATTGTAAGTTTCATTATTTCATTAATTGATTTGGCAAATGTAGAAACATTTTCTAAATAAAAAAATATTTTAGATTATTTTTCTAAATTTTGTTATTGTAAGTTAATTTACTGGTTTTTTATTCTACATCATTTAATTTATCTTGAAAAATAAATTAAAAAAAATCCGGAACTAAGTCCGGATTAATTTCGTTATAAAAATTATTTAGTTTTTAATAATTTTTGTTGTTCCTTTTCCTAAATCAGTTTCAACTGAAACAAAATACATACCTGAAGTTAAATCAGATACATTTAATTCAGTTTGAGAAATCCCATTTAAATTAAAGGATTTTACGATTCTACCGTTTAAATCTGTTACTGAAACATTATTAATTAATGTTGTAGAGGTAGAAAGATCAATAATATCTTTCGTTGGATTAGGATAGATTTTTAGGTTATTAGCGAAAAATTCGTTGGTTGATAAGGGAAGTGTAGCAGTAATTGTGATATTATCTAAAAACATTACATACTGATCAATACTGTCATTTTGAAAAGCAATTCTAAATGATGTCCCCGCTAGATCGTTACTTAATGCTTGTATACGATAATTCCCTGTATTCAACTCGTTGTTTACATCAATTAAGAGTGTTGTGAAATTAGCCACTTGGGAACCACCTGTTGGTGATAGATGAACTCGGTAATCTTCAAGAAAAGCTGTAGCACCCAAGCTTGTCGCTGCCCAATTTAAATTTATATTTGTCGCTCCTGCCGGAATAGTTATTAAAGGAGAAAAAGCCAATCGTTTGCTGCTCCGATAGGATTATACCAAGAATTACTGGCAATAATGTTTCCGCCCATTCCTGTTGCAGCTACAGGATAAGCTACAAAATTAGGATTCGCTCCTTGAATTTGCTGTAAAGACAATACTGTCCAAGCATCTTGAACTAAAAATGACAATGCTTCTCCATCTGTTCCACCTGGCCCAACTGGTGTTCTATTGTCAAGATTGTATAATATCCATTCACTAATCCCTGGCCCGATACCGTCCCAATTTTCAGCAAAAATTGTTGTCTGAGCATTTGAATTAACTGCAAACAAAATAAAAGTGGAAAGTAATAATTTTTTCATAATTTGCTTTTTTAAGTTAATTTCAAAAATAAAAAAAATAGCTAAAAAAAAACAATTATTAACACTAAATAAAGAAAGTTCGGAAAAACCCGAACTTTCTCAAAAGTAAATATATGTTTTTTAATTCTTAATAATTTTTGTTGTCCCTTTTCCTAAATCGGTTTCAACTGAAATAAAATACATTCCTGATTGTAAATCTGCAACGTTCAATTCAGTTTGAGTAATACCATTTAAAATAAAGGATTTAACTACTCTACCATTTAAGTCTGTAACATCAACTTGATTAATTGTAGTGGTTGTAGTAGAAAGACTTAAACTATTATTCACTGGATTAGGATAGGTTTTTAAATTATTAACAAAGAAATCTTGAGTACTTAAAGTACGATCAATTGAAAATGCATCAATTCCAATTAAGTTAGAATTATTTCCACTTGGTCCTGCAGAAGTTGGTACAGTATATCTAAAAGCAACTCTACATGAAGTTTCAGTAGGCAAACCAGTAACAGTATAAGTGTATAGTGTCCAAACTTGTGGATATCCTGCCGCACTAGGAAAAGTGTTATTTACTGTAACAGCTAACGTTGTATAACTACCAACTCCTGTAGTTCCTACAGGATTTACAGAAGCCCCACCTTCATTACTAATTCTTAGTTCAAGATTATCAGCCCATGATGAACCGGTTGGTACTCTTGTATAAAATGAAATTTGATCACCATTGACCAAATTTACAACAGGAGACATCAACCAATTGCTTATTACACCTACACCGGAAGTATTATTGAAATTTGCAGCAATATAACCTGTTTGACCTCCGTTATAACCTGGAAACAGCTCTCCATTACCTCCTCTGAACCATCCTGTTGAACCAACTGGAGAACTCTGATTTGTG
>JAUXNR010000416.1 GCA_030682755.1 Flavobacterium sp. | reverse complement strand
GATCCAAGGCAATTACCCGTTCGCGATGAAACCCGGTTAATTAATTGCTTTGGTATAGGCACTTATAGCGCACTCTGAAACTACTGTTAATAGTCATTTATCATTCAGAAAAACCATTTTACTTAGGGTCACATTGAATATCGTCCCCATAAATGCTCTTCTGTTATATCTAAAATGAAATTCATCTAGATACCCTTGCAGGTGTTCTTTACTACAATGGTGATGAATTCCACGTAGCCATCCTTGAATATTCATTATATGAATATGAAGTTCTTTGAAATTCGAACCCTTATTTGATGGCTTCTGCGTTAACAAAGGATAATCCTTTTGTAATGGCAAATAGCCTCGCCATTGATCTGTCACAATACGTGCTTCTTTGCTGATGTAATCTTCAAAAAAAGGACGAAATTCCTTTGAAGATGCATTTTCAATTACACGGGCATAGGCTCGACCAACTCCATTATCTAATATTTCCAAAGCGACAATAACTAACTTTTTTTTGCCATCACTGCTTCTTCCAACTTTTTTCTCTTCATATTGTCCAATATAAAATTCATCTATATGTACTTGACCTGTAATTTTATGAATCTTTGAGCTACTCATGCATTTCTGTATTTTTCTCTTAAAAGCCCAACATGTTTTCTGCCGTAGATCAAACTCATTTGATAATTCTCGCGAGGACATTCCCTTTATTTTAGTACTTATCTTGAAAACAATGTGAAAGGCAATTAACAGGGAAAATTTACATTTATCAAAAGCTGTTCCTGCCGTAGGACTTTCATCATACCCACATTTAGTGCAACGTCTTGAAAATGGCCGTTTACCGTTACTGTAATCACGAGCAGAACAATGCTTGCATATATAACCACAATCACTCCATTTTATCTCTGCCAAATAACGGTAACAGTCTTCATCTGTTTGAAAATACCGATTAAACAAAATTGAATTTACTCCTATGAACCTATCTTTTCCCATCATTCAAAGATAGAATGTAATGCGACCTAAACGCCTATACCAATAATTTGTTTTATACTTAAACAAATTTAGCTGAAAATGTTTTAGTAAATTACGAAATTATTTTTG
>JAUXNR010000641.1 GCA_030682755.1 Flavobacterium sp. | reverse complement strand
TGATTTGCGCATGAAATACCGCTATTTAGATTTGCGCCGTGCACCTGTTAGAAACAATATGTTGTTGCGCCATAAAATGGCCCAACAAACACGCTTGTTTTTAGATTCGCAAGATTTTACGGAGGTAGAAACGCCCGTGCTTATTAAGTCAACCCCTGAAGGTGCCAGAGATTTTGTGGTACCCAGTAGAATGAATCCGGGTCAATTTTATGCGTTGCCGCAAAGTCCGCAAACCTTTAAGCAATTGCTTATGGTGGCGGGTTTAGATAGGTATTACCAAATTGTAAAATGTTTTAGAGACGAAGATTTGCGTGCCGACCGTCAACCGGAATTCACTCAAATTGACTGCGAAATGGCCTTTGTGGAACAAGAAGATATTTTAAATGTGTTTGAAGGATTGACTCGTCATTTATTAAAAGAAATAAAAGGTGTTGAAGTAGATAAATTCCCAAGAATTACCTACGATTATGCCATGAAAACTTACGGAAACGACAAACCGGACATTCGTTTTGAAATGAAATTCGGAGAATTAAACGCCGTTGCTCAACACAAAGATTTTCCGGTATTCAATTCAGCCGAATTAGTGGTCGGAATTGCCGTTCCGGGCTGTGCATCCTATTCCAGAAAAGAAATTGATGCGTTGATTGATTGGATCAAACGTCCGCAAATCGGTGCAACCGGGATGGTTTATGTAAAATACGAATTGGACGGAAGCCTAAAATCATCTGTCGATAAATTTTATGACGAAGCCGATTTAAAAAAATGGGCTGAAATCACCAACGCCAAACCCGGCGATTTAATTCTAATTCTTTCCGGAAAAGCCGACAAAACCAGAACACAATTGTCAGCACTTCGTATGGAAGTAGCTACTCGTTTAGGGTTACGTAAACCGGACGAATTCGCTCCACTTTGGGTAGTCGATTTTCCATTGTTGGAATGGGATGAAGATTCGCAACGCTACCACGCCATGCACCATCCGTTCACTTCGCCAAAACCGGAAGACATGCAACTCATTGAAACCGAACCCGGAAAAGTGCGTGCCAATGCCTACGATATGGTGTTAAACGGAAACGAAATCGGTGGTGGTTCCATTCGTATTCACGACCGTGATTTGCAAAGCAGAATGTTCTCTTTATTAGGTTTTACACCCGAACAAGCCGAAAACCAATTCGGATTCTTGATGAATGCCTTCCAATTCGGAGCACCACCACACGGAGGTTTAGCATTCGGATTAGATCGTTTAGTGGCCATTTTAGGCGGACAAGAAACGATTCGAGATTTCATTGCTTTTCCAAAAAACAACAGCGGTCGCGATGTGATGATTGATGCTCCTTCTGCTATTGATGAAGCACAATTGAACGAACTACATATCAAATTAGATTTAAAATAAAGTCATGAAATACGTCATCCGCACCCTGTTTTTTATTGTTGTTGGCTTTGTTAGCTACGGTTTTTACATCAAAAACACAGTAGGCAATGAAGGCGATAAATGGGTCGGAATCGGTGTTTTGATAACCGCTTTAGTCCTGATGCCCATTTTTTTATGGCATCGATATAAAAACAAAAGATTAGAGGACTATAGTTTTAAATTTGACAATAAAAAAGGTGAAAATGCTGAAAATCAATAATTTTCACAAAAAAGTAACATTGTTTTAACATTCGTAATAATTTAAAGACTACCTTTGACCATTATTAATTATTTTTTTATTACACAATGCGTACAGGTACAGTAAAATTTTTCAATGAGTCTAAAGGTTACGGATTCATCACAGATGAAGAAACCGGAAAAGACATCTTCGTTCACGCAACCGGAATCAAAGCTGAAGAGCTTAAAGAAGGTGACAGAGTAAATTACGAAGAAGAAGAAGGTAGAAAAGGTAAAGTAGCAGCTCAAGTAGCTGTGATCGAATAATACATATTATTTAGATTACCGAATGAATGGTCAACGTCTCGAGAAATCGGGACGTTTTTTTTATTTTTTAAAATTTTGGGCGTGCCCCAAGGGTCGTGCTTTCGCCACTCGCTTTTTTGTTCCATCCCTCTGGTCTTCCACAAAAAGAGCTCAAACAATGGCTCAATCACTCACGCAGTCTGTGCTTCAATAAAAATTGTGTTAACTTTGGAGCTTATTTGCTAGTTGGTGACAAGCATTCAAAAAATCGTAGAAAAGATGAAAAATAATTTACTTTTTGCTCTAATGTTAATAGTCCATTTTTCTTATTCTCAAGAAACTAAAATTTCTAAAAATGAATTATTGAAAGCATTTAAAGAAACAATTGTTCAAACCAAAAAAGGAAAAATTGAAACCGATTCAAACCCCTGGTTTACCGAAAACACAAACGAAATCTACTATAAAAATGATACCATTGTTTTAAAAAATGCTAAAAGTTTTAAAAGAGATTATTGCAAAATAATTAATTGGAATTTTTATAAAAAAAATGCTTTTGTAATCGGAGATGCAGATTATTGTAATGAACCGCCGACTCGGAAAGTAACTAAACCAAAAGATTGGGTTAATTTAAAAGTTCATTATGTGGAGAATAACTTAATAATGGAATTATTTAATGAAAATAAAATGATTGACAAGTTTAAAGTTATACTTCTTGAGAAGAAAGAATCTGAATATGAAAAAAACGATTTTGATTATATTTTAAAAATAATTCGATTAACAAAATAATAAGCCTGCCACTAACAAATGTTTTGCAAGCGGTTTTGGGCTTAATTTGAAGTTCCTTTTTATATCTTTGAGTTCAGTTTTAATCGAAAGTTTCGGCTTATTTAGTCCACAACCTCGCCAAGCTACCTAACTTAACAGAACTCGACTTCCAATGAACTACCACTTCCGAAAAGCCACCACCACCGATGCTCCACAAATCTGGACCATCCTACAAAACGCCATCCTCCGACGAAAAGCCGACGGAAGCAACCAATGGCAGGACGGTTATCCCAACCCGGAAATCATTCAACAAGATATTGAAAAAGGAATCGGCTATGTGCTCACCAATGGCGAAATTATTGTGGGTTATGCTGCCGTTTTAATCAACGACGAACCGGAATACAACAACCTTCAAGGCGAATGGTTAACTACAAGTGATTTTGTCGTTTTTCACCGAGTAGCCATTGCTCAGGAGTACATCGGTCAAAACTTATCGAAAAAAATGATTGAACACATTGAAGCTTTTGCTTTAAAAAATAACATCCACAGCCTAAAAGCCGACACCAACCACGACAATTTTGCCATGATGAAGATTTTTGAAAAATCAGGTTTTGTGTTTTGTGGCATTGTGCATTTCAGGGGAAGTCCGAGACGAGCGTATGAGAAGGTGGTGTGAGTTGTCGGTTGTCTGTTTTGCAGCTCACTCCAATGCGGCGATTTCGAAGCACTTCACTGGCAACCAAGCACAGACTTTGATAGAATCACAAAGCTTAATTTAATCGCTGCACCGCCACTTTTGGGCAACTGCTATTATATGTCAGCATGCTTTTAAAAC
>JAUXNR010000413.1 GCA_030682755.1 Flavobacterium sp. | reverse complement strand
GTAAACTGGCCTTGAATTCTGAAGGAAATATGGTTTTTGAACCTTATGAAGCGTTAAATTACTTAACTGATGCCTTTGGTTTGGCTTCTTTTGTATCACCGCCTGTTAAGCGTGAAGTTTATAAAGAACAAGTTGTTGCTTTAGAAACAAAAGCTCCAATCAGTATAACTCCTGAAACACGAAATAATACCAATAATAATTGGTTGAAATATGCCGCTATTTTTGTTTTAGGTTTTGGCAGTGCTGCTTATTTTGGAAATCAATGGTATGAGACTAAAGTAGAAAATGACCGAATGATTGTGGAACAATCGGTTCAACAAAAAGTGGAGCAAAAAATTCAAGAAGCCACTTTCTTTATTCAAAACCCGTTACCCTCTGTAAGCATGGTTTATGCGGATAAAAAACAAAACTATCATATTGTAGCCGGAGCTTTTAGAGAAGAGCGAAATGCAGAAAAATTGCTAAAACAATTAGTTGAGCAAGGTTTTCAGGCTAAAAAAATTGCTCCAAACAAATTCGGATTACATCAAGTTTTATATGGCAGTTATGCCACCCCTGATGAAGCTCAAAAAGCAAAAGAGGTAATCACTCAAAACCACTCAAAAGATGCTTGGATTTTAGTTCAAGAATTACAATAAAGACCCGATTGGGTCTTTATTTTATTGTCTAATTTACTGCTAACTATAAGTTGTTTTTCTACCTTTGCAAAAAAAATTATGCAACTTAAATATCCTTCCGAATCTTTAACTACACTTACAGATATTGTATTGCCCGGTGAAACCAATCCTTTGAATAATTTATTTGGAGGTGAATTGTTGGCCCGAATGGATAGAGCGGGAAGTATCACCGCAAGAAGACATTCCCGAAGAATTTGTGTAACCGCTTCTGTAAATCATGTAGCTTTTAACCGTGCTATTCCTTTGGGAAGTGTTGTTACCGTTGAGGCAAAAGTATCTCGGACTTTTAACACCTCAATGGAAATATTTATTGATGTTTGGATTGAAGACCGCGAAACCGGCATTAAAAGCAAAGCCAACGAAGCTATTTATACGTTTGTTGCCGTTGATGAAACCGGAACTCCTGTAGCCGTTCCGCCGATTGAACCCCAAACAGAATTAGAAAAACAACGTTTTGAAGCTGCTTTAAGAAGAAAACAATTGAGTTTGGTTTTGGCCGGAAAAATGAAACCTCATGAAGCTACTGAGTTAAAAGCTTTGTTTAAGGAGTAAAAGAATCTAAAAAACACTAAATAAAAAGTAACGGTGAATTAGTTTTAAAATGCTAATTCACCGTTGTTATTTTTTACATATTAGAAAGCCACAACTGCGGATTCAAGAACGTGTCATTTTGAAGTACCGAAAACCGAATGGTCGTTCTACCGGAAGCATCCGTATGAATTTTACCGATGGCTTGTTTCACTTTTACTTTATCGCCTTTATTTACAGAAACTGAACTCAAGTTATGGTAAACCGTTATAAAATCTCCGTGTTGAATATAAACCGCTTTCTTTATGGGAGTAATAATTTGGATTGAAACCACTTCTCCTTCAAAAACAGCCAAAGCACTAGAACCCTCTTCTGTTGTGATTTCAACACCACTACTTTGAATTAATGTGGATTTCACAACCGGATGGGGTTGCGACCCAAATTTAACAGACACAAAGCCTTTATTAACCGGCCAAGGCAAATTCCCTTTGTTGGCTTTGAAATTATTGGATATGATTTTGCCTTCCGGAGTCAAAACAAATTTAGTACTTGATGATCCTGTTGAAACTGTTTTCTCTCCTGATAATTTTGCCGTTTTCTTGTTCGCTTCAGCAATTGCAGCACGGATAATTTGTTGGATTTTTTTATCAATCTCAACTGTTTCTTGTTGCTTTTTCTTTATTTCTGCCGCTATTTTTTTCTGGTCTTTTTTAATGGAATTGACTAGCTTTTCTTGTTCCTTTTTCTCTTGTTCTAAGGCAATTTTTTCTTTTTCCTGTTCTTTAATAAGAAGCTCTTTTTCGTTTTTTTGTGCAGCAAGTTTTTCGTTTTGAACTGCTAATTCATCTGTTTTTACTTTTATTTCATCGCCTTGTGATTTTCTATAGCCGGCATATTGCTTCATGTATTGAGCTCTTTTGTAAGCTTGTAAAAAACTATTGGATGACAATAAAAACATGGCTCTGCTTTGTTCTGATCTGCTTTTATATGACTTTTCAATCATGTTGGCATAATCTTCTTTTAAGTCTTTGAGTTCTCGGGTTAATTTGTTGATTTGTAGTTGATTTCTATAAATATCATCATTCAACAATTTGGTTTGCTTTTCTGTAGTTGCAATTAATTTTTCTCTTAAATTAATTTTTGCGTTTTGTTGCATTATGACAGATACAACCGATTTTTCTTTGTTTTTTTGTTCAGACAGCAACTTTTCATTCAATCTGATTTCTTGTAACAATTGAGCTTTTCGCTCTTCCAATTTTCTTTGTGCGTCATTTTGAGCCCAAGAAGTGCTGACAAAAAACAATAGAAACAAAATGGCGAAATATTTAATCATACAACAATTATTAAGCAAAACTATTTTATATACATTCGTTCATAACCATCCGGAACACTATAAGGGAAGGAAAGGTTTTCATTAAAAGTGACAGTATTATAATCTAAACCGATACTGGTTTTATCTGCATCCTGAAGGGCTTCAATAACAATTTTTAAAGGTAAAATTCCTTCTTTATATTCTTTATGTTGCGGATAATCAACTTGAAGTTTTCTGTTTTGTTGCGGCTGTTCAATGCGTTGTTTTTTGATTAAAAAATTAGCCGCTTCAAAATAAAAAGCTTTTTGTGTAGCACTTGAGGTTGCGTCTTCCAATTTGTAGAACTTTGTTTCAATTGAGTTTCTGTAATTGCCTTTTCTAAGATCATCCATTGCTTTTCCCAATAATAAATTTTGAACTTTATCAAAATCTAAATCTGTTCCCAACCACTCACTTAATGTGGAATAATCTCCTTCAAAAAATTTATTGCCGTTTTTTTCATAATACTTCACTTCTGTTGGGGTTATCAAAGCTTTTGCCATTGTAATCCCTAAAAAGCGAATACTGACTAATATCTTTTCATCTCTCAGAATTTTAATTTCTGAGGTGAAAGAATACGATTGTTTTTCATCTCTGTATTTTGTGTTTGCTCTAATGTAAACAGACGAAAAATCAGATTTTGAGTCGTAATGACTTTCAATAATCTTCCTTGTTGAAAGTTCTTCGGCAGCTCTGGCTTCGGCAATTGATGCTTTTGATTTACAACCAATTGAGACAATAACAAGAAGCATTAATGCAATTATTTTTTTCATTATTTTATCTGTTTAAGCAATTTTTCTGCTTTTGTAAAATAGATTTCTTTGTTTTTCATATCGCCCAAACCATTGTATGCCTCACCAAGTTGGATATAAAAATTTGCTTCCAATTTTGGATTGTCAACAATATAATCAAGTCCTGATTCCAACAAATCTTTGGCTTTTTTATGTTTTTTTAATTGATTGTTTGCCAATCCGGCATAATAATAAAAATCGGGTTGCAACGGATATAACTCCAAACTTTTATCTGATAAATCTACTAAAGGTTCAAATCTATTTGTTTCAACATAGGCTTGCAACAACAACATTCTGTTTTCAATATCTTCAGGTGTGTTGTTAAATTGCATTTCATAGTATTTTGAAGCATTGGCCCAGTTGGCCTTATTTTGATAGAATTTACCCAATTCTTTTGCGATGCTTATTTCTTTATCGTCTTTAAAGTAAGTAATTGCTTTGTCTATCGTGGCGACATATTTTGGATCATCTTTAGCAAAAACAATAAACTCATTGAACACACGGTGTTTTATTTTTTTATCAATTTTTGAACTTGAAATCGCTCTATCCATAGCCGCAATAGCTTTATCTGCTTCATTTTGTTCCAAATAGAATTTGAACAGACTTACTTGTGCCCAATCTGAAGAAGGAATTTCTTTTTCCAACTGACGAGCCACTTCAAACGCTTTTTCATATTGATTTTCTTCAGAATAGATATAAATCAATGCAATATAATTTGATTCTTCTTTAGGGTATTTTGAAATTGCTGCTTCTAAACTACTTTTTTCTTGTCCTTTATATTTTGATAAAGACATGATTTGAGCTTTGTATTGACTGCGTTGTTCAGACTTTCCTATTGACTCTTCTAATTCTGTAATCAAATCCAAAGCTTTATCAAACTTTTGAGTTGTCATATAAACTTTGACTAATTCTTCTTTGTATTCTTTTTTAAACGTGATGAGTTTGTTTAAATGATTAATTGCGTTATCATAATCTCTCATTGCAAAAGCAACATCATATAAACCCGCCCAATACCATCGGTTGTTTTGATCTATTTTTGTGGCTTTTTCAAAATTCTCATACGCATTACTGTAATCCTTTTGAGAGAAATAATTTTTGCCCAATTCAAAATAAACAACCGGATTGTTTGGCTGTAATTTTTCACAACGTTCCAAGGCGTTTATGGCTTTGTCATAATTTTCTATTCCCTTTTGTTTTAAGGATTCATAGAAAAAAACTTGAAATTCGTCGGTATCTAATGCTATATCTTCCGGTTCTTCTTGAGACCAAAGCGTTATGGGTTGGAAAAGAATTCCAAGGAAGATTGTAATATATACTATGTTTTTTATCATTTTATCTCACCCCAACCCCCTCTCCTTTATAGAAGGGAGCGAGCACTATATGTTAAATATTTATTCTAAAACGGAATAATCGCCAATGCTAATGGAGGTAAAATCACCATCATAAACAACATGACTTCCAATCATGGCGTTGTTTAAATTTGCATTTCTAATTACTGTCAAATTTTGAACCAAACTATTTTTTAGGGTTGCATTTTCTATTTTACATCCGAATCCTATTGACACATTCGGACCAATTGTTGCGTTTTTCAACACTACATTATCGCCAATAAAACAAGGTTCAATAATCGTAGCGTTTTCTAAAGTTACTTCTTTTGAAACTAATTTCTCTCCATCTTGATGAAGAAAATTCAACATTCTTGAATTGGTATCAACTGTCACATCTTTGTTTCCGCAATCCATCCATTCATCTACTTTTCCGGGAACAAATTTCATCCCTTTTGCCATCATTTGCTTAATACCGTCGTTAATTTGGTATTCACCGCCATGAATGATATTGTTATCAAGAACTGCTTGTAACTCGTTTTTGAGAACGGCTACATCTTTGAAATAGTATATTCCAATCACGGCTAAATCAGACACAAACTCTTTTGGTTTTTCTACTAATTCGATAATTTCTCCATTATCATTCAAATTAACCACACCAAAAGCTTCCGGTTTGTCTACTTGTTTTACCCAAATTACGCTATCGGCTGATGTATCCAAATCAAAATCGGCACGAATTAATGTATCGGCATATGCAATAACGGCAGGTCCGCTCAATGAATCTTTGGCACACATAATGGCGTGACCCGTTCCAAGAGCTACATTTTGATAATAAATGGTTCCTTTTGCTCCTAATTTTTGAGCGATGGCAATTAATTCTTCTTCTACTTGTTTTCCAAAACTTTCGTGAATGATAAAAGCAACTTCATCAATGGGTTGATTTAAAACACCGGCAATATCTTCTACCAATCGGTGCACAATTGGTTTTCCGGCAATTGGAATTAATGGTTTTGGAACTGTTAAGGTATGTGGCCTTAATCGTGAGCCGCGTCCGGCCATTGGAACTATTATTTTCATATTTTATTTTTAACCGCAAAGTTCGCAAAGATATTTCGCAAAGTTCACAAAGGTTATATTTGAATTTTATTGTTACTGAACACTAATAACTGTGTGCTACCAACTATTTAACTCCCGTGCTGCCGAAGCCGCCTTCGCCACGAGAGGTTTCAGATAATTCTTCCACTTCTATCCATTCTGCTCTTTCGTGTTTGGCTATGATTAATTGGGCAATTCTTTCGCCGTTTTCGATGATAAAATCTTGATGCGATAAATTTACTAAAATTACCCCGATTTCACCACGATAATCGGCATCAACTGTACCTGGTGAATTTAAAACGGTGATTCCCTTTTTGGCGGCCAATCCGCTACGAGGACGAACTTGAGCTTCATAACCAATTGGTAGTTCAATAAACAAACCTGTTTTTACGATGGTTCGTTCTAATGATTTTAAGGTGATTGGTTCTGATAAATTGGCTCTTAAATCCATCCCGGCTGAAGCGATTGTTTCGTAGTTGGGTAAGGGATGTTGTGATTTGTTGATGATTTTAATTTGCATTTTTTCTTCTTTGTTGAAAATAAATTATTTTCTAATGATTAAGCTTAAATTTAATCACCAAAGTTAAAAAAAATAAAGAAATATAGCCCGTATTAGGATTTAGATAACATTAATTAGGCAATCAAAATGAATTATTTTCCAAACACTTTTTTTTCAAGTAAATCTAATCGTTGTAAAATCGTGTTTTGATCACTAGATAAACAACCTCCCAAGACGCCAACAATAGCATAATTTGTAATAGTTGGAATAAATTTTTCAGTAATTGAAGCAATCCCATTATTCAAAGTTAAATAGCTATTGTGTATTTTTGTTTCTTTTTTAACTTCTTTCAATAATAAAATCGAATCCTTGTCGTAGATGCTTTTTTGGGATAAATTTTCATCAACAAAAAAAACAAAATCAAAATGTGCTAATATTTTTTGCAAATCAATCTCTTTCTTTTCTTCATTTATCGTAATTTCACGAACAACAAGGCTCTTTTCTTCAGATAAAGAAACAACACTGTCTTCAATTAATGTAAAATTGGCCAATTGGTTAACCGTAAGTGGCTTTGAGATGATATCATCGGTTGAAATGCCAAAATAAGTTGCAATTCGCATTAGCGTTTCAATCTTAGGTTCAGCCCTTCCTTCTTCATAGGAACTAATGACCCCTCTATTCAAGTCAATAAGTTCAGCAAAAGCTTGTTGGCTTAGTCCTTTTATTTGTCTTATCTTCTTTAAATTGGTTCCAAAATATGTCATTTCGCTATTCTTTTTTGCAAATATAACAACTAAAATTGATTTTTTTGCTAAAAAAATTTGCAATATTAAAATTTTTGTATAAATTTGTTTTATCAACATTCAAAACCAATCAATTTATGGAAGATTTAAAATTGTTTTCAAGAGTTAAAAATTGGCTGCTCGAGTTGGAATACTATATTCAACTAGAAAATGAAGAACATCAAACTTTTATCATTGAAAAAGAAAACGAAGGAATAAAAAACATGATGATTGTTATTGCTCCTCAAATCTTAATTATTGAACAGTTTTTGTTTCGATGCAAAAATAATCAACAGGATATTTTTAAACAATTGTTGATTAAAAACAGAGACATTGTTCACGGGGCTTTTGTATTAGATGAAAGTGGCGAAAAAGTGATTTTTAGAGATACGCTTCAAACCGAAAACTTAAATCAAAATGAATTGATTGCAACCATTAATTCGTTGAGTTTATTAATCAGTGAATATTCAACAGAAATGATTTCATTCAGTAAATAAATTTAAATTAAAAAAAACTGATTATCAACATGGTATATTTTATATTTAAAATCGGCTGTTTATTAACCAAAATAATATTTCAAATTTTTACATAATCCAAAAAAAAACCTTAATATTAACTTTATAATTTATTCAATATCATGAACATTATTAAAAGACTTCTTAGAATAGGAAAAGCTGAAGCACATTCTGCTGTGAACAGCTTGGAAGACCCTATAAAAATGACTGAACAAGGAATCAGAGAAATGAAAGATCAATTAGATCAAAGCATTCAAGCCCTTGCACAAGTTAAAGCATTATCTATACGTAGAAAGAACGAACAAGAATCATTACTTAATCAATCCAATGATTATCAAAACAAAGCCCTACTTTTAGTTCAAAAAGGTGTTAAAGAAGAAATGCCCATTGAAGAAGCAGACCGGTTGGCTAAAGAAGCTTTGAAAAAGAAAGAACAATCGCTATTAGATGCTCAAATTGCAGATAAAGAACGTCAGAAATTAGAAACGGATGTTGAAAAAATGCAAAACAGCATCAACACTTTAAAATCAACCATTTCTAAATGGGAGGGCGAATTAAAAACCCTTCGAGCTCGTGTGCAAGTAAGTAAAGCTACACAAGACATTAATAAAAAAATGACTCAAATAGATTCAGATAGTACGATTTCTATGTTAGAAAAAATGAAAGATAAAGTGTTGCAACAGGAAGCTTTGGCAGATGCGTATAGCCACATTGCCGATGCGTCCAAAAGCATTGACCAAGAAATCAATGCTGCAGTTGACACCTCAGACGCACATGCAGAAATGGAATTACAAAAACTAAAAGAACAATTCAACGCGAATTAAGAATGAATTTAAACGAGTTACTAGAAGTTTCATTTAATCCGGCAAACACCACACTCTCCATTCTTTTAATTTTAAGTGTGGTGTATTGGATATTTACAATGATTACCGGTGTAGGCGATTATGACATTGATTTTGATTCAGTCACGGATGCCGATTTTGATGCTCCCGACGCAACAGTTGAAGTGCCTCAAGATCCATCTTCATTTATTCAATTTTTAAAGTTTTTAAATTTGGATATCATTCCTATTACCTTTTTTCTAACGCTCGTTTTATTATTTACTTGGCTAATTAATGTGAACATTAGTTACTTTATTCCATTGCCTTATTGGATG
>JAUXNR010000412.1 GCA_030682755.1 Flavobacterium sp. | reverse complement strand
TAATAATTTATTGCCCACATCCCTTAATGCGATTTTAACCAGCTCTGGAAAGGTTTCGTCTTTTTTATCGGTAGTCAAAAGCATCACCGTTGCAAAAAGTGCTATGCAAAGACTTCCGTAGAAATAAATTTTTCGTTGATTCATAAGTGGTACAAATAACATACAATTTTGTGATTTTTTAAAACTGTTGACACTTCTTTTACATTTTTTTTGCATTTCAACGAATTGATAGTCCTAGTTTTACATTGAAATTCAAAGACATAGGAATTCAATGTATTAATCTTAAAATCATCAATCATGAACAACAGTTTCTTTTATGGAGTTTTACTCCTTTCATTTAATTACAATTGTGCAGAGGCGAACTCTCAGGAATTTGCCGCCAATACAACAATGCAAGACAGCGTATATGTCGGTCAAACTCATTTTAGCGACGATGTGGTGCGAGAAGACGACCTTTACACTTCCATCATTCGTGTGGATAAACAAAGTGAGGATGAATACGTGTTATCTATTCAAATGATTTTGAAAAAGGAATCTTATTTTGTTTCGCCCAATGCCAAACGAGATTTTTCGGGAAAATTTACGATTGTGTTGACAGATGCAGACAAATTAAAACTGAGTAATGCAATTATTGAAACACCGCTTTCTAAAGAAGAAAATGACAAGCGTGAAGGATTGGTTAATTTTGTTCACAAAAACACCAATTACAAACAAACTTTAAAAGTGCTTTCTAAAGAAAATTTTGAAGTTTATGGCTATATCCAATTTACCATAGAGCCACGTTGTTCATTGGAAAAAATTCCGTTTATTCTTTCGTGTGTAGATGGGAAGTTGAGTTTGAAGATGAATGGGTGTTAACAGTCATCAGTGTTTTAGATATTCATTAAATCAATCAGTAATATGAAAAAAATCATTTCAATAGTCATCTTAACGACGGTAGTCGTTGGTGGATTAGTGTTAAGCTTCACTCAGTTTGATAACGACAAGATTGCCGGTAATAAAATTGAAACAGAAGCTCCTAAAAAAGCAATTTCAAAGCCACACTCTGCTGCAGAAATTCAGGCAGCAAAGAAAAAATGGGAAGCGAGTCCGGATGGGGTTGCTTTCAAAAAGTGGGGAGCATCACCCGAAGGTAAAAAAGTACTTGCCGCTATTGCTAAAATAAGCAAGTCGGTTAAGGATTATACCGATATGGAGGCCGTTGTAACTTCTCTTGCTCTTCCGCCAGGCTCAAGATTGGGTTTTGGTATGATGGTAAAAATTGATGATGAAGCGTATATTCTCTCTTTTGGGATAGAACAGCCCGGCGAGAATGTCTTGAATCTTAAAAATGAATTTGACCTATTGCGAAATCTGAAAGTAAACGATAAGATAATCATTAGAAGTCATAACATCTCAAAAGCTCCTAAGTATGCTTATCCAATACTAGCAGGAGAGTATGTGGAACAAGAAGGAGAAATTATTTATAAACTGACGCCGAGAAAGGGTGGGTGTTAGGTAAATGAATTTTAAATTGATTTAGAAATATGTTTTTCTGAGATGAAAAATTGTTGATTTTGTTTGTGGGTACGAGCGAGACGCTCGCACTTGTCTTTAGATTTAAACTATTTTTAATTATTCAGTTTTGATAATTTTTCTATATTTCATTTTCCGCTTAATCGAAGCATATAAAAATAATCCTATCCAAAAATGAAATATTACTATAATTATATTAAAGCCTCTATTAAAAATAGTATTGAAAATCAAAAATAACAGAAATCCAGAAAGTAAATAAATATTAAAGTTTGTTGATGACAAATTAGACTTTGCTTGCACTAAATCTATTACTTCCTTTTTGGATTTATTATTTGTATTTGTGAATTTGTCTGTCAATGAATCAAAATTTTCAAACTCCAAATCTGAAAAAGAGATAGTCCCACTTGGACCGGTAATTTCAACTTCTCTGTAGAACGTGCTTTTGAAAGAATGAAAAATGCTCCATTTAACTCTTTTAACATTCTTTAAATCAACTTTTTCTATTTTCATTAAAAATGGTGTGATTGAAATAATACGATTATTATAAATAAAAAGTATTCTAAACTTATATAAAGTAAAAAAAAGCATTCCAGTAAAAAGTAAAATCATAAAAACCATTGTGAGTTTAACAACAAGAATAACATCACTTGTAAATACATTTTTTACATATGAAAAGTAAGTTAATGTTCCGCTAGTTAAAAGCATTAAGATAAACCATGAAAATGTAAATATGTTATTTATACCGATTTTCATTTTTTGATTGAAGAGTTTGATTCTTGGTTAGTGTAGAATTCTAACAGCATTTTATAAGATGAAAAATTGTTGATTTTGTTTGTGGGTACGATCGGGACGCTCGCACTAGCGAGGGTTGTTAAAAAATGGTTTAACGTTTTTCAAGTAAGCGATTTTCAATTTTATGGATTAAACTAAATACAAAATGAAAATATGGTTTAGCACTTTCTTTTGCAAAACCTTCCATTTGAATAGCCTGAAAAGTTGGAATAATCTTTTGATTAATTCCAATTTCTTTTAGTTTTTCATTAGGGTTTTTTAAATTCCCAACGAACATTGGTGTCTCATCAGGAATATTTGCTAAAATATCAGTAGAATCGGCATGAGAAAAACCATTTCGCATTAATATTCTAATTGTATTGAAAAGAATGTCTTTTTCCGAATTTGTAATTAAGTTTTTCTTTTTGCAAAGTTCAATTGAACTCCCTAAGTTTATTGAATTATACTTCTTGGTTGGAGTACCAAATTTTTCATTCCAATCTTCAAGTGGAGTAGGTCCAAAACCTGCTTCATCGTATATAAGTGCTAATTTTAAAAGCCTCTCAAGTAAATGATTAGTTAATGTTATTGCTGCCCTATTTAATTCAAGAATTAGACATTTATTTAACTCAAAAATTAATGTATTAAATTCAGAAAATATTTTAAACCTAAATTCAAAATTTTTAGAAAGTTCAGAAAAATTTTTATCCAATTTTTCAGTAAAACTTTTTTGAAATATTTCTTTATCCATAGTCATTTTTAAACTTGCAATTAACTAAACTGTGTTGATAAAAAAAAATATGATGTTACACCAAATTCCGTTTAGATTTTTTCGATGGTTATCACATTTAATTTATACAAATATATTCAAAAACAAATCCAAAACCTACCTCTCCCCACCAAAAATCTCCTTCACCGCTTCCACATAACTCCTCGGATTCTGAGCTTTTTTAATTTTTTTCAATGTCTTTTGTGGGTTGGAAAAGGAAGTGGAAAAGTATTCCCAAAAACCTAGCATTTTCATTTTGATAGGCGTGGGTCCGGAAAGGGCGGCATCGTATTCTTGGTAAATTGTGTCGTGAAATTCTTTGAAGATTTGCCAGCGATTGGTTGGGTATTCGGTGGTGTTGTTTTTAATCATGCTGGGCAAAAACGGGTCGGCAATCAAACCACGACCAATCATAAAATGATTAATGCTCGGGAAACGTGCTTGCATTTCTTTAAACTTGGCTACCGAAGTAATGTCGCCGTTGTAATACAATTTGTGTTTGGTGTTTTCGGTGCAGCGTTGAAAGGCTTCTAAATTCACGCCGCCGTTGTACAATTGCTTCCCTATTCGAGCGTGAATGGCGATGTTTTTAATGGGATAATTATCTAAAATCGGGAAAACATCTAAAATCTCTTCCGGATGTTCGTAGCCCATTCGCATTTTCATGGAAACTATGACATCGGTTTCGTTGTGCATTCGGTTTAAAATATGGTCAATTCGTTGAGGTTCGCAAATTAACCCGGAACCCATTCCTTTTTTGGTGACCATTGGATACGGACAGCCTAAATTCCAATTCAGTTCTTTGTAACCCAACTCCTGAATGTATTTCACCACAAACAAAAACTCATCGGCATCATTGGTCATTACTTGGGGAATCAATTCGGGAACCAAATTATTTTCGGGTTGCAAATCGCGTTGGTACGAATTTTTAATCACCAATTTTCCATCCAACCGAATATACGGTGCATAAAACGTATCAATGCCACCAAAATAGTGATGAAACGCATTCCGAAATCTGAAATCGGTGAAACCTTGTAAAGGCGAGGAAAGTAGGGTAGGACTCATGTGTTTAATTGAGTGGTAAAGATAAGGGAAATGGAATTGGTTGCGAATTAAATTTTAATCATTCAAATTAGGTAAATTGCTTTTGACCTACCTCGTTTTATGTTAAAAAATCACGATAGACAAATTCTATAATAGATATTTAAATAGTTAATAATAAGAATTTTGAAACTTGTTATCTAAAGTATATTATTGATGTATATTGAAATGCTTTCGACAGAATTTTTTTTGATAAAATTGATAAAACCGCTTCCGATTATTGCTCCTTTTTGATGTTTTGTTGCTTGTTGAAAAGTAGTTTTATCCGAAATTCCAAAGCCGATAATTTGTG
>JAUXNR010000379.1 GCA_030682755.1 Flavobacterium sp. | reverse complement strand
ATGGTTTCACAACCTCTGTGTGCTGCAAAATGAACACCTACAGTGTCTTCATCTAATTTGTTTTCATCTTTTGAACAGCTTACAACAAATACTAATGCTGCAGCTAAAACTAAAATTTTTCTCATAATTATTCAATAATTTAAGGTTTTTGGTTTTGTTTTACTAATTCTACAACAATTTTATTGCTTTTTTGATGTCGATTAACTATAGTTGATAAAAGTTATTAACAAAATATTGCAAAAATGTTATATTTTTTTTACTTTTTTACAATAAAAAAAGCTTATCAAATAAATGATAAGCTTAAAGAATTTATTGAAGTAATTCTACTTATTTAAATGCAATCATGGAAATTTCAACATTTACAAATTTAGGCAAAGCACTTACTTGAACTGTTTCTCTTGCCGGAGCAGTTTCTTCATTAAAATAATTACCATAAACTGTATTTACTTTTGAAAAATTATGCATGTCATTTAGAAAAATAGATGTTTTGACAACATTTTCAAAAGTCATTTCTGCAGCATTTAAAATAGCTTTTAGATTCAGCATAATTTGATTGGTTTCATTTTCAATAGTATCCAAAATCAATTCATTTGTTTCAGGATTAATTGCAATTTGTCCAGAAATAAATAGTGTATTTCCAAACTGAACCGCTTGATTATATGGCCCAATTGGAGTTGGAGCATACTTCGTTTTAATTATTTTTTTCATGTGTATAGTTTTTATCGTAAAACTCTATCCGGCAATGATCGTTTCTCGTGTTTAATGTCTCTAAACACAGCAGATTTCACACCAATATAAAATCCCCAAAAAGAATTTTCTCCATAAGGAGACCAGTTGAAATCCATTCGCCAACTTAATAAATCTCTTTCAAATCTGAACTGGGTAAAGGTAACGCCATTTTGAACAAAATCATAACCCGTAGAAACTCCCATTTTCCAACGAGGTGTTATATCAATATTTCCTGAAACCATAAGTGAGTTTCCGGTTATTCTACTTTCTCTGTTTATATTACTATAGGTTAAGGAATAAGCGAGTGTCAAATTCCATGGTAATATGGCATTAAAAAACTCAGAGAATTTTTCTTCAGAATCATCATCCGTTCCAAATTGGCTTTGCCTTCTATCAGTAAAGTCAACATTAGTTCCAAACAAATCATCTTCTCGACCACCATTCTTTACACCTTGTTGATTTTCATTTTTCTTTGAATCATCTTTACCTTTTGAACTAAAAGAATAATTCAAAGTCATGTTGGCACTTGTCATCCTGAATAAACTACCACCGTTATCAATGTTATAGGTATCAATTCTTCTACCTGCATTGTTTATAGCATATGGGTCAAGTGTAGCTCCAAAGTTGACCGCCATTTTATTGTCAAACAAATTTGTTCCACCACTAACTCGTAATGGTGACCATGCTAAGGAATCAGCTGCAATATTATAACTTGTAGAAAGATTTAAGTTACTTAATAACATTACCTTTTTGGGTTCTGTTTTGGTAGAATCTTTATCAGTTACTTTTGCTTCAAAGGTATTTCCTAAACTGAAACCCACATTGTTGGAAAAATTTTTTCCCGGTGCACCAAAAATTCCTTGTTCAAAACGCGTATAATCTTGCATTCTGCCGGAAGCATCCATGGCATATGTATCCCAATATTTTTCAAAACTAGGCGTATAGTTATAGGAAACAGAAGGTCTGACAACATGTCGGATGGATTGTATTTTCTTGGTTTCACCAAAATTAAAAGTTCCATAAATGGTAGTACCAATACTTGTTCCGAAATCATAGGTTCTAAATGCATCAAAACCATTGTTTTCTGCTGTAATTGCTTGATTTAAATCGGTATCAAAGTTTTTTTCAATTGTTTTAAAATACCAAACTTCATTATAATTTGTACTTGCAGAAACACTA
>JAUXNR010000638.1 GCA_030682755.1 Flavobacterium sp. | reverse complement strand
TATAGGATAGGGCATCTAAAGATTTTGTTGTCACAGAAGGAATTTTTGCATTCTCGGGAATTGTTTTGAGTTTTTCAACACCCGTTGCAATGATTGTAAAGTTGTTGTTTCGGGTAATTTCTAATACTAAACCCAAGTTTTGTCCTAATAGCGTGGGCGATCCTTTCAGATTACTTTCGGTAGTGTACCAAAGTTCTAATGTATTTGAATTGATAATGGTTTTTGCTTTTTTACAAGGATATCCTAAAATTGTTTTGGTTTCTTCTAAAAATTCAAAGGTTTGTTTTTTTAAATTAAGACTATCTGTAGTTTGAATGGCTGTTGTTTCATGCAATTGTGTCCATTGAAGAATACTGTTTTCAGTTCTGTTTATTTGAGTAAGTTCAAAAGGAGTTTTGATTTTTTTATCTACAATTGCTTTGTTGGTAATAATGGTTTTGCTTACATCTGAAAAAATAATAATTGGTTCTTGTTTCATTAGTTCGCCGTTGGAATATCTTTCATAAGTTACTTTTACAGCATTTGGGTTTTTTTGCGACCAAAGGTTTTGAATGGCAAAAACAGCTATCAATATCCAAATTTTATTCATGCTTGAGAATTTTTATTGTTACAAATGTAGTGGTTTCTTGTGTTTTTTTGTACTTTAGTAATTCGAATCCATACAGCTTTATTTTATGAAAGAATCTTTTCTCCATTATTTGTGGCAGTTTAAAAAGTTTGATGTTACGTCACTTTTAACCACAGATGGTTTGCCCATAACTTTAGTGCAAACCGGAAATTATCTCCAACAAGCAGGCCCTGATTTTTTTAATTCACAATTGATTATTGGTACCCAAAAATGGGCTGGCAATGTAGAAATACATTTGAAGTCCTCTGATTGGTATGTGCATCATCATGAGTTAGATCCGGCTTATGAAAATGTAATTCTTCATGTGGTTTGGGAACATGACGTTGATGTTTTCAGAAAGAACAACACTAAAATTCCTGTTTTAGAATTGAAAAACTATGTTGATACTGAAGTGCTTTTTCAATATCAAAAATTACTCACACCAAAAAAATGGATCAATTGTGAGCATGACCTACATACTATTGACGATTTTACATTGACGTATTGGAAGGAGCAGCTTTTCATAGATCGTATGACCATGCGGCAAAAGGAGATTGATGATTTATTGGTTCAAACAACCAATGATTGGGAGGCTGTCTTTTTTTTGCTTTTGGCAAAAGGTTTTGGACTCAACACAAACGGTGTGATTTTTTTCGAATTAATGCAATCCATTCCCTATGCTGTAATTCGTAAAGAAAAGTTTGATCCTGTTCAATTGGAGGCATTGTTTTTTGGGAGAGCCCATCTTTTGGATGTTGAAAGTGAAGATTTGTATTTTACACTTTTAAAAAAGTATTGGAACAACCAACAACACAAATATCAGTTTGAAGCAAAAGTGGTTCCTCCTGTTCAGTTTTTTAAGCACAGGCCGGATAATTTTCCCACCATTAGGCTGTCTCAATTGGCTCAACTTTTACATAAACAAACACAATTGTTTCAGCAATGCATGAGTGCTCAATCTGTTTCAGAGTATTATGAATTGTTTGCTGTTTCGGTATCCGATTATTGGAAGACACATTATGTTTTCGATAAAGAGCATAAACAAAGTACTAAGAAATTGACAACCTCTTTTATTGATTTATTACTTATAAATTCAGTATTGCCGGTTTTGTTTGCTTATAATAGGTACCAAGGAAAAGATGCGATTGAACAATTGATTTCCATTGCTTCTCAGCTACAACCCGAAAAAAATACTATAATTGAAAAGTTCATGCAATTGGGAATAACCTGCCAATCCGGTTTTGATACACAATCCTATTTACATTTAAAAAAGCAGTATTGTGATTTAAATAAATGTTTAGGTTGTGCAATTGGTCAAAAGTTGATTAACTTTACCACTACAAAATAATTTATTCATGGAACCGTCAACCCAAAAACCTACTTTTTTTCAAAATGTAAAAAAATATTTTAAGCGTCTTTTAGTTGTTTTGGTGCTTTCTGTTTTTGCTTTTTTTACGTTTATCTATTATGTGCCTTACTCTGAAGGGTTTCGTTCTGGTGAGTTGATTAAAATCAGCAGAAAAGGTGTTTTTTTTAAAACTTGGGAGGGTGAAATGAGTCAGGGAATTTCCGGAGCACAAATATTTAGTTTTACGGTTGCAAATAAGGAAAAACAGGTTATCGAAGATTTAGAAAAACATCAAGGGAAGTATGTTAAGTTGACTTATGTTGAACGTTATCGGGCATTTTCCTGGTGGGGTGATACCCGATATTTTGTAACAGCTGTTGAAGAAGAAGATTCACCTTTTTTAAGACCTAAACAAAATTCTGAGGAATGAGTTGGATTACTTCAATCAGGCATTTTTTTGAAAAACATGGATTTCATGTTTCTTCACGACTGGCAGATCGTTTGGGAATGCGTGCCAGCTCTGTTCGTTTGTTTTTTATTTACAGTTCTTTTGTAACGGCAGGACTTTGGTTTTTTGTGTATTTGACTTTAGCTTTTTGGTTAAAGCTCAAGGATATGATTTACACCAAACGAAGTTCTGTGTTTGATTTGTAGTAAATTTCAAAAAAAAGTTGTTATTCTTTTTTAAAAGCGATTTTTTTCGCATCTTGCTATCCTGTTTTTTAACCTTTCAAACACTTTTATGAAAAAAGTATTATCCTTACTTGCTTTATTATTACCTATACTCACTTTTGGACAAGAACGCGGCATCGATGAACGAATAAATGACATGATTAAGCCTGCTGTAGATTGGTTGGGTGCTATATTTTTTTACAAACCCTTAGCCGGATTAGGTTTTGAAATGCCCTTGGTTGTTTTATGGTTAGTGATTGGAGCCACTTTTTTTACCATTTACATGGGTTTTGTAAATTTAAAAGGTATCAAACACGCTTTTCAATTGATTAGAGGTGATTATGATAAGCCAGAGGATGAAGGTGAGGTTTCCCATTTCCAAGCTTTGGTTACGGCATTGTCCGGTACCGTTGGTTTAGGAAATATTGCGGGTGTTGCCGTGGCAATATCTCTGGGAGGTGCAGGAGCAACTTTTTGGATGATTTTAGCCGGTTTTTTAGGAATGTCCTCTAAGTTTGTAGAATGTACGTTGGGTGTTAAATACAGAAAATTAAATGATTTAGGAGAAGTTTCCGGAGGGCCGATGTACTATTTGTCCGAGGGATTGCGTCGGAAAGGAGTAGGAGGTTTAGGAAAAATTTTGGCGGTAGTCTTTGCTGTTTTGGCTGTTGGCGGTTCTTTTGGTGGCGGGAATATGTTTCAAGCCAATCAATCTTTCGCACAATTAGCAAATGTTTTTCCATTTTTTGAAGGAAAGGGATTTTGGTACGGATTGGTTATTGCCTTTTTTGTGGGGATTGTAATTATTGGTGGTATTAAAAAAATTGCCAATGTTACGGATAAAATTGTACCGATGATGGTGGTTTTGTATATCCTAACTTCTCTAATTATTATTACTGTAAATATTAGTAACGTTGGTCAGGCTTTCGGATTAATCATTGATGGTGCTTTTACGGCTGATGGTATAACAGGAGGTGTAATTGGTGTTTTGGTTGTAGGGTTTCAACGGGCGGCTTTTTCAAACGAGGCCGGTGTTGGTTCTGCAGCAATTGCTCACTCTGCCGTTAAAACGGACGAGCCTGTAAGTGAGGGAATAGTCGCTTTATTAGAACCCTTTGTAGATACGATAGTGGTCTGTACTATGACAGCATTGGTTTTAATTTTTTCCGGATATGCACAAGATACACAAGGCTTGGAGGGTTCAGCTTTAACTTCTGCCGCTTTTAGTAGTGTATTTCCTTGGTTTCAATACGTGTTGTTAGTGGCTATTATTTTATTTGCTTTTTCTACTATGATTTCATGGTCGTATTATGGGATGAAATCATGGACATTCCTTTTTGGAAATACAAAAAAGATGGAAAATTTATATAAAGTTATCTTTTTAATTTTTGTGGTTTTGGGTTCTTCTGCCAGTTTGGGTGCTGTTATGGACTTTTCAGATATGATGATTTTGGGTATGGCATTTCCTAATATTTTAGGACTTTATTTCTTGTCAAGTGAGGTAAAAGACGATTTAAAAGATTATTTCAAACGATTAAAATCAGGTGAAATTAAAAAGTATAATTAATTTCTACTGATAATAATTAACCAATAGAATATGAGTTTAAAATCCTTTTTTAGTTTTTCTTCTGATCAACGAAAAGGGATTTTTCTTTTGTTGACTCTAATTGTTATCCTTCAAGTTGTTTATTGGTATTGGGTTGCTTCAGCTTCTACAAAAGTTGCTTCAAGTGACGCTTATGAATGGGTTGCCATGCAGACTTACATTGATAGCTTGAAAGACGAAACGGAAACCACTACTCCAAAGATTTATCCGTTTAATCCAAATTTCATTACGGATTATAAGGGTTATCAATTGGGAATGTCTGTTGCTGAATTAGATCGGTTGTTTGCTTTCAGAAAGGAGAACAGATATGTTAATTCGGCCAAAGAATTTCAGGAAATTACTCAGATTTCAGACAGTTTGTTAGCTGAAATTGCTCCTTATTTTAAATTTCCGGATTGGGTAAACAGACCTAAATCTAATTTTAAGTATACAGATTTTCCAAAAACTAAAAATGAAAAAATAGTAGTTCAGGATATTAACCTAGCATCAGCAGATGATTTGATTAAATTATATGGTATAGGTCCGGCATTATCTGAACGAATTTTAAAGCAAAAAGAAGTGTTTGGTGGTTTTGTTTCTATGGATCAAATGGAGGATGTTTGGGGACTTTCACCCGAAGTGATTGAGAATTTGAAGAAGCATTTTGCTATTATTCAACAGCCTTCTGTTAAGAAATTAAAGATTAATGATTTGCCCTCTAAGGAGTTGGCTAAATTTCCTTATTTTAATTATGCTTTATCCAAGGAGATAGTTACTTACCGAAGCATGAACAATGGAATTAAAGAAATTGAGGATTTAACAAAAATTAAAGGTTTTCCTGTCGAAAAAATAAATATTATTGCCTTATATTTGGAATTCTAAAAAAATAACACAATTTAAGCATATAATTTTAACGATATGAATTCAATTTACTTTACGGAAGAACACCAAATGTTTAGAAAAACCTTGCAAGATTTTTTGCAAAAAGAGGTTGTTCCGCATATTGAAAAATGGGAGAAAACAGGAACAATTGAGCGTTTCATTTGGAAAAAGTTTGGAGAAATGGGGTTTTTTGGATTGAATTATCCTGAAGCCTACGGAGGATTGAATTTGGATTTGTTTTATACAGTAGTGTTTTTGGAAGAATTACAAAAAGTAAAATCTTCGGGATTTGCGGCAGCCATGTGGGCTCATGCCTATTTGGCCATGACCCATTTAAATGCAGAAGGTAATGAACGCATTAAACAAGACTATTTGGCACCAAGTATTTTAGGAGATAAAATTGGAGCTTTGTGTGTTACTGAGCCTTTTGGCGGTAGTGATGTGGCTGGTATGAGAACTGTTGCTAAAAAAGTGGGAAATAAATTTATACTAAATGGTTCAAAAACATTTATTACAAATGGTATTTATGCAGATTATTATATCGTGGCAGCTAAAACAAACCCGGATTTAGGGAATAAAGGGATAAGTATCTTTTTGGTGGATACAACTACAAAAGGGATATCGGCTACAAAGTTGGATAAACTAGGTTGGAGAGCTTCTGATACCGCTGAAATTGCTTTTGATAATGTTGAGATCCCTGAAGAAAATTTAATGGGTGAAGAAGGTAAAGGCTTTCCGTATATCATGCAACATTTTGCTTTTGAACGATTGATTATGGCTATTAACGCTCATGCAAGAGCCGAGTATGCTATTGACTATACGATTGAGTATATGTCGCAACGCGAGGCTTTTGGCACTACAATTAATAAGTTTCAAGCATTACGTCATACAATGGTGGAGCATGCTACGGAAGTAGAGCACTGTAAGTTGTTTAATTATGCTGCTGTTGCCCGATTGGATAAAGGAGAATATGTGGTTAAGGAGGCTACTATGGCTAAATTGAAATCTACTAAAGTGGCAGATGAAGCCATTTACAGTTGTCTTCAAATGTTGGGAGGTTATGGTTACATGGAAGAATATCCTTTAGCTCGTTTGTTGCGTGACAGTCGTTTGGGTCCTATTGGTGGTGGGACTTCTGAAATTATGAAAGAAATTCTATCAAAAATGATAATTGATAAGCAGCTTTATAAGCCAGCTGTAGAGTAAGAGTAAAATATATTAACGAAGAAAGCGAAAATCAACTCCGATTTTCGCTTTCTTCATTTATGCCTTCTTTTATTATTTTATTGACATCTCTCCCTTCTCCATTTTCTAATTTTTCAACTAATTCTTCTTGTTTTGTGTTCTTTTTATTGATGTAAAAAGAGCTGAATATTGGAAAATGATCGGAACCAAAAAAGGCTAACGTTTTTAATTCTGCTACAAAAACTTCCGTAGAGTGAAAAAACAAATCTATTGGGAATCTAAAAAACCAATATTTGGCATGAAAGGTAGCAAAAAGACCTCTTCCCACTCGGGCATCAATTAACTCACTTGTTTTTCTGAAAAGGAGGGAAGATTTTGCCCAAGCCACATTGTTGAAATCACCAACCACTACACAAGGCTCTTTTTTTGACTTAACTACTTTGGCCAGGCTCAGGAGTTCGCCATCACGTTCTTTTGCATTTTCTTCTTCCGTTGGACTTGGAGGAGGAGGGTGAACACCATAAAAATTGAAAACAAACCCATCTTTTGACTTTAGTTTAGCTTCAATACACGGAATATCTTCTGCAACAAAATAATGCACCTTTCTTGAGATAATTTCTAATTTGGAATACAAGTGCATCCCATAGGTATTCTCTAAAGCTACTTTTACATGAAATGGATAAGAATCTTCAAAACAAGAAAGTTCTTTTTCCCAATTTTTATTAGATTCCATGGTAAGAAACAAATCGGGATTGTGTTTTTCAATCAACGTTATGAATCGAAAATAGTCTTTGTTTTTTTGATAAATGTTTGCTGAAATTATACTAATTGTTTTGGAGCATGATGAAGTTCTTTTGTTTTTTGGAATACTATGGAGTAAAGTATACGGATACAAATCTTTTGCATGAAAGAGAATTATTAGTCCAAGAAAGCCAAGAACTATTTTGTGTGAAGTATTGCTTGTGTTAATAAAAATTATTCCGACAAGAAAGGTTGCTGTTACCAAAACAAAGAGCTGTAATTTTCCAAATTCAAAAAACCTGAAAAACCAATGAGAGTTTTGAATTAAAGGAATTAGGCTTGAGCAAATCAGTACAAAGGAGATTAAATAGAACCACATTTTCAGGTTTCGTATAAATTTGAGTACACTTTTAAAATTATTGTTTTGAAATATATGTCTAAAAGTTGACAATAACAAAAAATCCTTCATTTTGATTCTTTTTGATAGGTTCTGATTTAGAGGAAATTAAAATAATTTAAAATTTATAATTTATTAATTAAAAATAATTACTACTTTTGCACCCACTAAATGAGAGGAGGTGTCTAGATTATGTTAATTATACCAATTAAAGACGGAGAAAATATCGACAGAGCGTTAAAACGCTACAAGAGAAAATTTGATAAAACAGGAACTGTTCGTCAGTTAAGAGCACGTCAAGCTTTTATTAAACCATCTGTTGTGAAAAGAGCACAAGTTCAAAAAGCTCAATATATCCAATCATTGCGAGACAGTGTAGAGATTTAAGCTTATTTTATACAAAACAAACCGTTAGTTTGAGAAGTTTTTATAACTTTGAAGCTAACGGTTTTTTTATGGAATCAAATTTGGAAGCCTTTGTTTCTTATCTTGAACATCAGAAGAAGTATTCTGTCCATACTGTTTTGGCATATCAAAACGATATTTTGGCATTCAGTTCATTTGTGCGTACTACTTTTGAACAAGAAAATATTACCGAGGTGGTTTATGCACAAATCAGAAGTTGGGTGGTGGAGCTTTCTGATCAGAATATTTCCAACAGAACTATTAATAGAAAAATCACTGCTTTAAAAG
>JAUXNR010000371.1 GCA_030682755.1 Flavobacterium sp. | reverse complement strand
CATACGCATCACTCCAAGGAGCATGTCCGGAAATATACCAACGAACAATTAATCCGGCAGTGTGAAGCAAAAATAAAAACCCGATAATCCAATGAAAAATGTTTACTGTAGTATTGATTACTTTATTTGATTTAAAAATTTGAATCACTGTAAAGATCAACATTAAAACCCCAGCCAGCATGTACAAATAAAACAAGCGTTTGAAAATATCATATTTGTTATACAACACTTCAGAATGAATTCTCTTTTCAGACGGACGTACTTTTTCTCCAAATTTTAATTGAAATTTTTCAATACCTTCAAGCAATTCATCTGCTTTTGCATAGCCTTTCGTTTGATGAGCTTCTTGAAGAACGCTCATGTATAAAGGCATTAAATTTTTAATCATTTGAATGTCTTTGTCTTCTGTTTCATTCATTTCCGGATACGAAATCCAGGTATTGTTTTCGTCGTTGGGAATGGGAAACAATCGGAGAATACTTCCGCTAAAAGCGGTATTGAGCAACACCACTCGTTTGTTAATTTCAATAAAATCTTTTTGAAACTGATTTGGAATAGCTGCTTTTGTAGCTTCATCCACTAAGTCTGACAATAAATAATTTCCGTTTTTGTCAAAGAAATTCACAAACGGAGCATATTTAGCTTCTTTATCTACTCCAATTATTTTTCGGATACTATCATTTCCTTTTTTCAAATAAATAATTGGCATCTCCATCCAATAAAATGGATATTGTGACATGGATAAAAAAACCTGATCAGAATTAAATCCTTTGTAATGGTCTTTTTTGCTCACTTTTCGCAACAATTCAGAAGAAAACGTATTCACCGGTTTCATTCTTCCGCCTTGGTCTTGAAGCACCAACGCTCCAAATTTTGCTGCATGTTCTTTTGAGGCAATATTTTTTTCAATAAAAGCTTCAATTTCCTGTAAACTTGGCTTTTTTGCGGTGTGAAGCGATTCCTGTGCAAAAGCAGCAGTGGTAACTAAGAAAAAAGTAATAATAGATAATCCGGCTTTTTTAGCTTTCACTTTTTCTAATTTTCGTTTCAAATCCGCAAAACGCGTGTTTTTATCAAACATGATTACCATTAAAGCCAAATACAAAAGAAAATAACCAATATAGGTTATCCAAGTTCCCCAAAAATCATGATTTACAGACAACACGGTTCCTTTTTCATCAGGATGAAAAGAAGCTTGAAAAAAGCGATAGCCACGATGATCCAGAATATTATTCATGAAAATTCGGGCATCAAAATCGTTACCGTTATCCACCACAGTGACTTTACTTTCAAAAGAGGCATAATTATTCAATGTCCCGGGATAACGTTCTGCGATAAAATCATTCAATTTTATACCAAAAGGAAGTTCATGAACTTTGCTTCCAAAAAGTAATGTAAACTCCAAATCACCCAATTTAAATGATTCCGGAATGCCCATTTTCCCTTTTGAACCAATCAATGTTACCTCTTTAGACTCGCCATTTGCTTCAACAGTAACAATTAAAGCATCGTCAGTTTGTTGGTCTTTCCAATCGTTATTTGATTGAAATTCTTTCACTCCTTTCATTGGAGGTTCCGGAAAAACAAATTGAGACCCTCCCAGATTATATAACGATCGCAATTGCAAAACCTGAACAGAATCTTTATAAACGTTTCCTTTCATTTGATCTGCCATTCTCATAAAATCACCTCCAAAAGCTGATTCTAAGTATAGTGTTTCGCCTTCCATAGTAACGTTAATTGCTCCAGGAGTTGGTTTGTTGAACCCAAATAAAATATTGTGCAGGTTTTGAACTTCACCCGCTTTCAGATAATGTTCATGACGTGTTCCTTCGGAAGATTCAACTAATTTGATATAATATTCTCCGTTTTCATCTTCTTTCAAAGTTTCCGTTACATTCATGATGTAGTTCTTGTAACGAATCGAGAAAGGTTTTTGATCAAAATTATCGGTAATCTTAAAATCATTTGAAGTTGCTTGCGATAAAATCAAAGGTTTCTCATGCGTTTTGCGTTTCATTTCGCCTTGATAATCGCCATCAATATAAGCAGTAAGATAGGCTTTGTCAGAATAAAATATCCTTTCTGTTGCTCCTTCTCTGATTGGCATCATTCCTTCAAAACTAATATACCTGGTAATGAATGCACCCACCAAAATAAAAATAAAAGACAAGTGAATTAATAACGTGGCCCATTTTTCTTTTCGCCAAAGTTGGTAGCGTTTGATATTACCAAAGAAGTTGATCACAAAAAACACCATAATCACTTCAAACCAC
>JAUXNR010000366.1 GCA_030682755.1 Flavobacterium sp. | reverse complement strand
TCGGGAAGAACCGGACGGTAAACAATATCGTGGCTGTAGAATGGCTACCTGGAGTAAAACTGGGCAAGGAACTTGCTGCCGGCACTAACAAGCCGTTGCCGGCGCCGCTACCTGTATACACACCGGCCGCGACTGGAGTCAGGCTAGCACCATTGGTCTGGGTACCTATCGTTGGCGCGCCGACGATGGTGTATTGACCGGCTGCCGGTACCGGGTTCGGCGTATATGTACCCAAGGACAGCGGACCACCTACATCGATGGAATCGGTCACTTGCACATTCACCAATGGCGTAGCACCCGCGTTAGTGACGGTCAGCGTGAACACCACATCGTATGTTCCGTTACCATTGTCAACTACCGCACCAGCCGATTTGGCCAGGCCGATACGGGGGATTGGGATCTCCGCAAACAGATAGCCGGTAGCATCGGTATTGCCGGGCAAATTGATGGCTGAAATCACATCATTCACACTAGTATTGCCGCCCACTGAACCTGCCGTATCGATACCGTCCACCAGATTGATATCATTGACGGGGCCTTCAGTGACGGTATATATCCCCTCAGGCAAGCCAGAGATAATGTAATTACCAGAGGCATCCGTCACCACGACGCGGTTGACGGCAACGCCATCAAAACTGGTACCGGTCAGTGTCATGCTGATGCCGGCAATACCGGTATCGTCACCATCGAAAATTCCGTTGTTATCGAAATCGCGGAACACACGTCCGGCAATACTCGAAGAATTGACCGTCACATCGCCATCGTTGAAGTTGTTACCTCCGTTAGGATTACTGCCGCCATCGATATCTAGCGACGTGGTAAGGACAGATGCACGATTGGTAATCAGTTGACCATTGCTACTGACTGAAACCACTTGAACCGGCACGGTGATATCCACCTCGCCACCAGAACTGACGGTTCCCAAGTTGCAGGTAAAGCTCGTAGCGCCCGCAGCACCTGTACAACTAGACAATGTCGTTGTGCCCGCGACAAGTGCGATCGTCGGGGTACCGGTTAACTCCATACCGGCAGGCAGCGTGTCGCTAACAACGACGCCATCCGCCTCGTCCAGACCCACCCCTGTGTTATTACGAACCTTGACGATAAAATTGAAGTTCTGTCTCAGATCTACTGGCGTTGCCGACGGTATCTTGCTGACGACTTCCATATCCGCACGCGTGCGAATCGTAGTCGTTTCATTGACACTGTTATTGGCTGCATTCTCAAAACCTAATGCAGTCTCAGCAGAAGTAACGGTGGCATTATTGGTGACCACACCTTTTGCCACGCCGGTCATCGTCACGGTAATCGTGCGCGTAGTGCCTGCCGGGATATTGCCTAGATTACAGATGATAGTGCCGCCCACCGCACCGATTGCAGGCTGGGTGGGGCAACTACCAGCACTGGATGTAACGGACTGGAATGACAAACCTGCGCCAGGCAAGGTGTCGGTCACCACCACATCTTCTGCCGCAGAAGGGCCAGAGTTGTTAACAGTGACCGTGTAAACGGTATTGTCGCCAACTGCCAACGGGTCAACTGAGTCGTCTTTATTCAGGACCAGATCCAGAACAGGATTGGTAACATCTGCATCAGCGGTAGCCGTGTTGTTGGTGACGTCGGTTTCGGTGGTCGAGGTAACCACGCCAACTTCATTGCTAATGGTTGTCCCGCGAGTCGCCGTGTTTGGTCTCACCACTACGGTAACTGTGGATTGTGCATTTCTGTTGATTGAACCCAGGTTACAAATGATGGTGCGATTACCGCCTGTTGTCGTGGCATTGGCCCCAGGCGTGGTCGGACAAGTTCCCGAGGAGGGTGTCG
>JAUXNR010000365.1 GCA_030682755.1 Flavobacterium sp. | reverse complement strand
CTGGTTTTAGATACGTAAATTTACACCATGAAACGGTTACGTTATCGGTCTGTCCTTTTATGTCAAAATTACCATCTAAACCATCTTGAAATTCGCAGTGATCCACCCATAAATTGGTACATCCATCGGCGGTTAGTAAGTCTTCTCCATCAATATCATAAGCACCCGGCCCTTCAAAAATCAAATTTCGGATGATTACATTGTTGGAACCAGGTCTAAGATAAATAATTCCTCCACCCGGATGTACCTGAGTGTTGCTTATTAATTTTGCTCCCGGAAGGCCGATTAAACTTTTGTTGGTTATTACGGATCTTAACTGTTGGTTAGCCGGAACTGTCAGCACACCGGAAACCAAAATTACTTTTGAACCGGAAGACTGCATTTGGGTTCTTAACGCTGCCCAAGTGGTAACTGTTATGGGTGTGGCATTTCCACCTCCCGTTGTTGCAGCACCATATCCTTGTGGCGTGGCCATATAATAATCTTGACTGAAAACGGCAATTGAACTTAAAATTAATAAAAGTAATAGATATTTATTTTTCATAGCAAATTGATATTAGTTCGTTAGTACCTTTATTGTCCTGACACCATCTTGAGCTTGAATGTTTACAATCCAAAGTCCGGGTTGCATTAAAAATTTTGAATCTACAGAAGTGACAAATGATTTTACTAAAGACCCATTTATTGCATAAACATTTATCGTTGTAGCTCCATTTACATTGGTAACATGAACCGTATTCTTATGTGAAAACACATTTACAGCAGTTGTTGCCATAAAATTATTAGTATTTAATGTATCGTTATTGACCAACATTGGAATTGGATCCCAATCATCTGTACCTTTTGTAAAATTAAATGTGGTAATTGTTGTACCATCATTCAGCACCGGATTGGTTAAAGAAGTGGCCCAATTTGCTCTAAATGGCGTGTTATTCACTCCTGAATTTTCTATAGTGCCAAACTCATACATACCACTAGAAGTTCCTCCCAGTGTGCTCAACCAACCTAAAGGCATGATTAAAGACTGATCTATAAAACCCGGGTAATTTGAGGTTTCAATGGTTGTATTGTAAAAGACAACTTCACTGGTATTTGCTTGCCAAGGACGACCGAAATATCCGGGCTTTGAACGATACACGGAAGCTGTTTCAATCAGAGGTTGGGCGGTAGTTATCGTACATTCATACATTAAAAAACCTCTTCCTGATGACTGTTGTGCCGCAGTGATATAAGACAAATCGTTGGATTGATCGCTTGTGTTCATTACTAGATTTGTTTTATAAAAAACAGCATCCATCCCACCAAAGATAAAATCAACAGCTCCCATCACATCGCCTTTGTAAACCACAACCCTTGCTCCTGTTCCTCCAAAAAAGGAATCCTGACGTCCCACTACCCTACACTTATTTAGGATTACTTTGTCTATATTATTAGCAATTGCAATTGCTGCTGCTCTTTCCACAAAAGTTTTGTTTTGAACACTTGTATTTCCTGAAGCAGTTGGTCTAACACCGGGGCTACCCGATGACCAAGACACCACAATATCTTGCGATTCTTTGTTTGAAATGTATTGGTTGAACGAGTTTTCGAAAATAATTCCTTCGGCTTCAAAGCCGTTAGCTCTTACCACCACAGTAGCATTCCAATACGAACCATTAGTTGTTCCTGCTCCTGCATTATTATGCGAATAATTGCCATTGGCTATGTTTACATTCAACACGTCTTGGTTCCATTTTTGATTGCTTCCCATGCTGTAATAATGATAGCCGTGACCGTAATAAGAAGTTACCCGAACTGCACCATCTGTTATGTTTACACCGCTATTCACTAAATTTGTATTGGGGTTTACAGACGCATTTTTTAAAGTAACATTAGGTTGATCAATCACCAGCATTTCTTCATAATTACCTGAGTCAATTAGAATAGTAACCCTATCTGTATTGGAACGAACCATATACGAAACTGCCAATAAAGCTTCATTAATAGTTTGATACTCTTTATCAGTTCCTACAGTTATACTTGGACTATACGCTACATTAGGAACTACTTTAATTTCGGTAAAATAACTGGTCAAAGTAGCAAGACCACCAACGTTAATTGTTACAAATCCCGGTGTATTTCCAGTATAAGCATATTGAACATTTTCAACAATTGAGGTACTGTTTGTGGCTGTTGTAATGGTTGCACCCCCTTCAATTGAAAAATTTGCGGTATAGTAATAGGAAACTACTACTTTATAGCCCGGATCAATCGGGATCAAAAGCGATGCCCCAGTTTTAGCTGTTAAATGTCC
>JAUXNR010000637.1 GCA_030682755.1 Flavobacterium sp. | reverse complement strand
AAATTTCGTTAGAAGTTGTAAATCCAAATGCTGCGGGAATTGATATTGGAAGTCGCAGTCATTGGGTTGCAGTTGGACAAAATGCCGAAGACGTGAAAGAGTTCGGTGTTTACAGCCAAGATCAAATGGATTTATGTGAATGGCTGAAAAGTAAAAATGTGACATCCATCGCCATGGAAAGTACTGGAACATATTGGCAAAACCTATTTTCTACTTTGGTTGGACAAGGATTTGATGTGATTTTAGTTAATGGTCGCCAAACAAAAAACATCAAAGGAAAAAAGACAGACATCAAAGACTGTCAATGGATTCAAAAATTACATTCACTTGGACTACTCTCTGCAAGTTTTTTACCTGATTCGGATACAGATACAGTAAGAACTTATTCTCGTCATCGATTGAATCTACTAAACAGAAGTGCATCTTGTGTAAAGCGAATGCAAAAGTATTTACGTTTGATGAACATGCGCTTGGAAGTTGTTGTTCGAGACATTGTGGGACTTACAGGTTCTGCAATCATTGAAGCTTTTGTTAATGGTGAAGAAGATGGAACTGAACTCGCAAAACTTCGCCACGGAAACTGCCGAAAATCGGAAGCTGAAATCGCGAAAGCATTGCAATACAATGGACGAAAAGATTATTTATTTGCCCTCAAACAAGAATGGGAATCTTACAAATACATCCAAAAACAAATAGAACAAACAGACCTAGAAATCAATAATTTACTCAAAAACATCGTCGATAAAAGTGATGCTAAAAAACAGCATTTCATTGAAAAAAAAAGTACAAGCGAAAAAATAAAAATGGTTTGACCGATACCGATTTGAACTTGCTTTCTTATCAATATTTTGAGGGTATTGATTTAATGGCTATTGAAGGAGTAAATGAAGGTTTAATCATGGCAATAATAAGTGAAATTGGTTTGGAGGGCATACGAAAATTTCCATCAGCCAAGCAATTTACAGCGTGGCTCAGACTTGCCCCAAACAACAAAATTAGCGGCGGAAAAGTCCTCTCTCACCATATACCCAAAGGAAGTTCACGTCTAAAAATCGCCTTCAGAAACACAGCAAATGCAATAGGTAATTTAAAAGAAGGATGGCTCGTTGATTTTTTCAAAAGAATCAATTACAAAAAAGGGCGCGCAACTGCCGTAACTGCACTAGCCAGAAAATTAGCTGTTATAATTTGGAATATGCTTGTAAAGGGAACAAACTACAATCCACCAACAGAATATCTGTTTCTAGACGAAAAAAGAAAACTCAAAATTGTCGCACGAGTCAAAAAACAAATCAGTAAATTTGAGCTGACTAAGGAGGAATTAGGCTTTGTAAATAATTGATTATGAATGCTATTTAGAAACGTTAGTCAGAATGCTAAAAGACACGACACAATGACAAAAACAATTTTAACATCAATGTTTTTTCTCTTATTTGGAAACTACTCTTTTGGACAAGAAGCAAAGACCAAAATTGTAACTTCTGACATTCATAACTTCTGGATTGCATATGATGCTATTCACAAGACTTCCGACAGTTTAGAACGAATCCAACTAATCAATGAACTTTATATCATTAAGGCGACAGATGGTCTTAAAGGGATGATTTGGGCAAGAGATTATGAAAATTATGAATTTGTAGATGCGATTTTAAAATATCCAAAATACTGGAATTCAATTCGACCAAATACTGCTAATCTAATAAAGGATAAAGAACGAATTGAGCAATATTTTGCAAAGCTCAAAGAAATATATCCAGAATTAAAGCCGACAACAATTTACTTTCCTATAGGTGTGTTTAGAAGTGCAGGAACGTATCAAGGTAGCAATGTGCTTTTAGGAGCTGAATTTCTGCTTGCAAATCAAAACTCTGAAATAAGTGAATTACCGGAAAGAGTCAGAAACGCAATAACAGAATCTATACCTTATGACATTCCACTTATAGCTTTACACGAACTATTACATACGCAACAAAAACCATGGGAACACTTGAGCATTGTTCATAGGTCAGTTGCCGAAGGTGTGGCAGAATTTATTTCAACATTAATTTCAGAAAAACCAATTTCACCAACTGTAAAATTTGGAAAACAAAATCAGAAAAGGGTATTAGATAGATATATGATAGAAATATTTAGAGATGAAGACATAGGCAATTGGCTCTACAGTAAAAATCAAAACGAACTAGAAATTAACGATTTAGGATATTACATTGGATACGAAATATGTGAACGATATTATAATAAATCGATAGATAAGAAAAAAGCAATTAAAGACTTAATTGAATTGGACTATAATAGTGATGTTGAATTTGCGAAAATTTTAGATGGCTCAGGTTTTCTTCCTATGAAGTGGGATGAAATTGGAGTAAAATATGAGTCGATGAGACCAACAGTATTAGGAATTAGTGA
>JAUXNR010000350.1 GCA_030682755.1 Flavobacterium sp. | reverse complement strand
GTGGTTTTTATTTTTTTACCATTCTCCGAACGAATAAGATATGTCGTGCAATAAAGAATTCCGGTAGCTTTATCTCCATTTATTGACACCAAATGTTGACCATTAAAATGATAAACAGCCTCAAAATTTTTCAGAAAATTTTCAAAAGCAACTCCTATTTCTTTTGGCCCCTCCAATCTTGAAACTAACTCTCCATTTCGGTATGTTTCAACAATTGCAGATTCAGTAAAAAGTTCAGTTTGTTTTTGTACTTCTTTTTTATCCGCTAATATTGAAAAAGTATCAACAAGCTCTCTAAGGGCCGTTCTGTTTTCGATTTCACTAATTCTCATTTTGAGGTTATTGTCTTCAAAGGTTTGCGCCTTAGGTGAGAAATAATATAATAATAGAGCAAGTATTAATACATATTTTTTCATGATAATATATTTTACAGGTTTTTAAAAATTACTTATCTAATTTGATTTGACATTTTTGTATGAATAGCGGAAATTAAATGTTCAGCCAATAGGTCAGTTTCAGGTTGATTGAACGGAAGCGGGGAGTAAAATTATCTGTATTGTAATTGTCATTATATACCAGATATAAATCCGACAGCGGAGCAAACCGCCATTGCAACCGTGAGTTAATCCCGAGATTATCTCGCTGGTTACTGTATTGAACGAGAGTGCCCCAATAGAGTGATTTGCTAAAAGTTATATCAACTTTCGGGCTCACTAACCACAAATCGGCATCCGGGTGGGGATCTGGCAATCGGATTCCGTCGTAATTCAGGGCAAGGCTCATCAAAGCCCAAGGCTGTATTCTTAGGGAAAGTTGCCCACCGACAGAATAATCATGGCCATTAAAAAACTGGCCAGCGGTAGAAGTTGCATTGAAAGTAAATTTTTTCGCCATATTTGACTGATATGTTGCAGTGAACTGATTAAAGCTATATTCTTTATTGCCGGGCAGAGGTGTACCGCCAACAGTCCGGGTAGGATCAAAATCCCTCATCAGAAAAATATACTGATTAGCCAAAGCTAACCGTAGCGTGGACTGATCCTTAAATTCCGCATCCCAGAAAAACATATACGTGTGATCGGTCTTTTTAAAATCCATATTTGGGCGCCAAAACATTAAAGCCATAAGATTTAAACTATGACGGTTGATAATTCCTTTTCCGGGATAGAAATTATACATGAACC
>JAUXNR010000346.1 GCA_030682755.1 Flavobacterium sp. | reverse complement strand
CTGTAAAACTTGGCAAATAATTACAACTGAAAAACTAAGAAACCTTACCACAAATCTCCTAAAAAATAAAGTTCACTTTTGTAAGTTTTGAGAGTTTTTGTTTTGGGTAAGGTTTCCCCTTCAGGCTCACCGGAGGTAATCCTGTGTTGCTGGCACATTATTTCTTATGAATACAAGAAACCTTATCACAAAAAAAGGATGCAGTAAAGTGCATCCTTTTTCAAATTGCTTCGCTAACGGTGGATGCACTAAAGTGCGTCCAAATTCAAATTGCTTCGCAATTGGGAAGATTTATTCCAAAATAAAACTCACGCTAACATTAACTAGGATTTCAATTTCACCAATCGCAATGGTTTCACGATTTGCATCTGAATCTTGTGCCATTTCCATGGCATAGGCATTTTTATACATTGGTGGAAAATAACCTGCTGAATTATCATTGATTTGAATTGCTTTCCCTACTTTTTGACCTAATGGACTGGTGAAATCCTCTGCTTTCTTTTTAGCATCCAAAACGGCTTCTTTTCTGGCTTGTGCTTCCAATTCTGTCATTTTTGATGACTTGAATTCTACATTTGAAATTCGATTTACACCTTGACCCATTAAACCAATAATCATTTCATCGTATTTTGACAAATCCTTTAAGGCAATCGTAATGGTTTGAGAGGCTTGGTAATTGGTTTGTTTTTTTTGGTGATCATACACCTGATTTAAACTCACTTGAGTCGTTTTATACTCCGCTGTTTTTGCTTCGTATTTTTTTAGAAATTTTATAACTTTATCTGCAGTTATATCATTTTCGTTTTTTACTGTTTTAGCATCCTTGCCGGAATTTTGAATCCCAATTGTGATGACAGCTCTATCCGGCACCACTTTAATTTTACCTTGTCCGTTAACCGAAATTTGGGGTATTTGTTTGATTTCCTGTGCTTGAATAAACGTTTGTGAAACCAAAAATAAAAGAACTACTATTTTTTTCATGATTATAAATTTTTTATCATTTTTCTCCAACCAATTAACATGCCAGAAATAATCAATTTAAATTTTTCCGGATTTTGCCATGATAAACAAAATGACAATTGGTATCGCCAAAAGTACTACCATAAATGTGTTTTCTGTCAACAAATGCGGTTGGTTAAACAACGTGATGGCATAACCGCCAACAGCTCCACCAAAATGGGCTGTATGTCCAATATTATCCCGTCTTGATTTCATTCCGTAAATGGAATACAGCATATATCCGATACCAAAAACATAAGCAGGAATGGGAATGGGAATAAAAAACAAATACAAATTCATATCCGGACGCAATAAAATTGCTGCATACAAAACACCCGTTACAGCTCCTGACGCTC
>JAUXNR010000345.1 GCA_030682755.1 Flavobacterium sp. | reverse complement strand
CTGTAAAAGATAAGGACAGCTATCGCTATAGTATAGGTAATTTACATTTTCTTCCCTTGTTAGCGTGAAAATGGCGAGTAGGTTTTTTATTTTATCTTCAGGTAAAAGCGACTTTACTCTTTCTATAGGAATTCCAAGGTTAAATATGCCGTTATCCGTAATTTCAAGTAATTCAGAAGCTTCTTGCCTTGTTAGATCTTCCGGGTAGTCGCGGGCCTTTAAGATTAAATCCCTTTGCTCATGAGTATGATCATAATATTTTTCGTAGCGCTCAGTTTCCAAATTACACAGCCCAATGTAAAAGTTAATAAAATCGTCAATTGTTAATCCATATTCTTCCACAATCAGAGATTCAAAATGGATAAATGTCTTACGAATTTTTTCAATATCCTGTTCTGTATATGTCAATGGAGCATTAAGATAAAAATTGAGGAAGGTACTATTGCTTATAAATAATTTTTCGGCATTTTCGCTGTTAAAGCCACTATTTTTATACTCTTCAGAAGTAATGGAGTACTGTTCTTCAATGTCGTTCAGCAGGTTAACTATCTTCGTATAGTCGTCGCTGTAAGCCTCAAAACGTTCGTTTCCCCCAAATCCAGTCCTGTGGTACAATGAAATTAAATATGTTAACTGCCGAATGGGAGATTTTAATTCAACTTTTAAAACACTATTGTTTCGATAGTGCATATTTGTATAAAAGCTCCAATGCGCAATAAAAGTTTTATGTTCATATTTTCTAATTAAATTTTTTAGGTTAGTAGAGAGTGTGGTTACGTTATTTTGCATGAAGGCTTACCAGAAGTTTTAAGATGTTAAAATTAATTATTCTACTTGAGAAAATTACACATTAAATATAGAATATAATAATAGAGTTGCTATTTGACTAGGGGATTTAGTTGTCATATGTAAACATAAACAAATTAGAGATAGTTAATAATATCCTCTGAAATTTCTTAGGATATATTATACAGGTTAAGCTTGAAACTCAAGTGTTGCTAAACAATTTGTGTTTGATAAACACTCAAGCATTAAAAACAGATGCTTTAATTTTTGGCACTAACTATTGACCGATCTTACAATAAAGTAAAAATTTCAAAGTAAAAATAATAGTCATAATAGATATAAACATAAAACATTTATAATCAATTAATTAAATCTCATTAAATAGAGTCAAAATTGGCACTAAGTGTTCGATTAAAGTCCCTCCCACCCACTTAAGGAGACGTCTATATTTAGGCGTCTCTTTTTTTTATCAATTTAACATATTAATTTACAACAAATTAAATCCAAAAACATCTACTTCAAAAAGTGTTCGAGTTTTTTAAGTTTCTAATTGACTAAAATGTTTTAGCTTCAAATCTCACTGTATATGAGCATAGTGTGTTCGAAATCTCCCTGACCATTCATTCA
>JAUXNR010000339.1 GCA_030682755.1 Flavobacterium sp. | reverse complement strand
TCCACAAGGGTTGCGCAAAACGGTCAGTTATATGAAAAGTTGGGCAACACGGAGCGATTTCCGGTCAATCTACACAAAATTAAAGGCGAGCGACATACTTGATATCCAGCACTAATCGCCCAATTTTTTATATACCTTATTGGGGGGGTGTTATTATTTTAAAAATCCATATTCATAAACTTTCGGTTCAATCTTTTTTTTAATCTGTCTCAATTTAGCCCTTAGTTCATTTATCAAATTCATATAAATTTCATCATCACTTTTGTTGTTCATTTTACCTTTGTCGTTCCTGCCTTGAAAATATTCCCTAATATCATACAATGAGGCATTTACATTGCAGTTTGGTTGTTTGTGGTAGTATTTCCAAAGTTCCCTGCCGGCATTAAAAACCGCTTTTGCTTCAGCCGAAAATTCTCAAGCTGTTGAACGATTATTTGTTTCATTCACACCAAATAAATCTTCCTGGACTACATCGGGCTTCAATTTACCCTGAATAAAATCTGTCATGAAATGACTATCGAACCTTTCACGAGAGCCAACTTCATACTCGGTAAATGGTATCCAATGGTTAGTACCAAATTGTGACTGAATATTATTACTAAATAAAATATAGGATAAACAATCGTTTTTAAATTCAGTATCTGTTTCCCACCCATCATTTGGATAAAGAAATTGGTCCCTATCGTTAAGCCATGAGGCCGGAATGCAATGACGTACAGCAAAATAGATTGAAGCATTAATTAGATTATTTGAATTAATTAGAAATTGACCAGCTTCTTTGTTATAAAGCATTTTTGGATGAACGATCGCAATCATATTTTGATTTTGAAAGTCATTTCCTTTAAAAGGGAATTTCCCTATAACTCCGTTATCTGTTTTATTTGCCCGATAGGGCTTTATCCAGTCATTTATATATTGACTATCATAATATGCCACAATTAACTTTTTTTCGATCCAGCTACCTGTTTTATCATAAACATCTGCTTTTACATTTTCGAAAGTTTCCTTTTTTGAAGTATTCCAGATGAAAAAACCAATCGGAAATTTACCTTTTACTGTCATCCCGGTTCTGATCAGCATAT
>JAUXNR010000337.1 GCA_030682755.1 Flavobacterium sp. | reverse complement strand
CACAACCTTCAGGAATTTCTAAAGATCGAATAGAAAATCTTTTGGATGCGGTGAATAAAGAAGAAAAAAAGGTTCAGGATAAAGTAAACAAAGAAAAAATCAAAACAGCTCCGGTTCAAACGGAAAAGGATTGGTAATTTGTAAGACAATTTAAGAAAAATGAAAAAGTATATTTTTATACTATTCCTATCTATGCAAAGCTTAATGGCTCAAGTTCAGTTTGAAGCCAAATTGAGCAAAACCACTTTGGGATTAAACGAAAGACTTCGCATAGATTTTGTCATGAATGTAGATGGCGATAATTTTAATCCGCCTTCATTTGATGGGTTTCGAGTGGTAGGAGGCCCAAGTCAACAAGTAAGTCAGAGTTGGGTAAACGGTAAAAGCAGTTTTAATAAAGTCTATACCTATTTTCTATTGCCAACACAGCGAGGTACTGTAACCATCAGACAAGCTTCCATTGAATATCAGGGACAAACGTATAAAACTACTCCGATTTCGGTGAATGTAACTGCTGCCGTTGAACAACCTAGAGATCCAAATGACACGTCCATTTCTGTTAATGATGCTTTGCATTTGGTTGCGGAGGTGAATAAAACCAATCCGTATCTCAATGAACCTATCACTGTGGTTTATAAATTGTATTTCAGTTATAACATTGGAATCACAAATTGGAGAGAATTAGACAAACCAAAATACAATGATTTTTGGAGTCAAAATATTGATATCAAGCAATTATCGGCTGAAGAAGGCACTTATAACGGCGAAAAATTCAGGTATGTTGTTTTGCGAAAAACCGTTTTATACCCTCAAAAATCAGGAAAATTAGAAATTGAACCGTTGTCGTTAGATATTGATGTTGAATTACCAACCAACCGTAGAGACATTTTTGGGCGTGTATTAATGACCCGAGACAATAAAAGAGTTTCTGCCGGCAGTAAAGTTATTTCCGTTAAACCACTTCCTGAAAGCGGAAAGCCTGATGATTTTACGGGAGCCGTAGGTAAGTTTGATTTTCAGGTAGTTCCTTCAAGAACCACTTTAAAACATGGCGAAAGCACTGACTTAGACATTTCTGTTACAGGAACAGGAAATTTAAAATTATTTAATCTTCCAAAACCTGTTGTACCTTCGTCGTTGGAAATGTATGAGCCGGTTCATACCGAAAATGTATCTACGCCATTGTCAGGAATGACCGGAAAAATTTCAGACAAATACACCATTATTCCGCAGTATAAAGGAAATTACACTATTAAACCCATTCGTTTTTCCTATTTTGATTTTGCGGCCGGGATTTATAAAACGGTAACATCACAAGAAATTGTCATTAGTGTTCTTGACGGACCTTCTGCCGGAGATAAGCAAGACATTGTCAAGGAAAATGTGGTGGTTAAAAACCAAATTTCCAATTCAGATCAATTCAAATACATCCATTTAAAAACAAAACTTTCGCCAACCAATAAAAAAGACTTTTTTGGATCAACATTGTTTTACAGTTTGCTGGCTCTTCCTTTGTTCTTTATTCCGTTACTGATTTTATTCAAAAAGAAGAAAGAAGCCATTGACGGTGATGTAATTGGAAACAAACTAAAGCTGAACAACAAATTGGCCAAGAAATTCTTGTCTGAAGCAAAAAAACAATTAGGAAACAAAGAACCATTTTATGTGGCTTTGGAAAAATCTTTACACAATTTCTTGAAAGCAAAACTCAAAATTGAAACTTCTGAAATGAGTAAAGAAAAAATCAGAACTATTTTAAGTGAAAAAAATGCTCAAACGGAGGCTATCGACTTGTTTATAAATCTAACTGAAAATTGTGAATTAGCTCGCTATGCACCTTCATCGTCTGTTGCCATGCAGCAAGATTATGACAAAGCTGTTTTGGTCATTTCAGAGTTAGAAAAACAAATTGCTTAAACCCACGAAGTATGAAAACTAGAATATTAGCTATAACTTTTCTGTTTTTGACTCAATTCAATTGGGCTCAAAGCGTTTTTGATAAAGGGAATGAACATTACCGTAATGGAAACTATCAAGAGGCAATTGCGGCCTATGAAAGCATTCTGAAAGGCAAAAAAGAATCGTGTGATTTGTATTATAATTTGGCAAATGCCTATTATAAATTAGACAAAGTTGGTCCCGCAATTTATTATTATGAAAAAGCGTTGTTGATTAGCCCGAACGATAAAGACATTCAGAATAATTTAAAATTTGCAAAAAGCAAAGCCATTGATGACATCAAGGAAATTCCAAAAGTGGGATTTGAAAAATTTGTACAAAACATCACTTCTTCATTTCATTCTGATACTTGGGCAAGAATTGCCGTTGGTTTTTCTATCCTGTTTTTATTGTTTTTTGTGGGCTATTATTTTTCTGAAACCACACTCTCAAAACGCATTTATTTTATCGGAATGTTTATAGTGCCATTTCTGCTTTTACTTAGTGTTTTAGCCGCTTGGTTTGAAAAAAATCAAGACCTAAACGAACGTCCGGCCATTGTATTTGCAGAAAGTACATCGGTTTTAAACGAGCCAAGAAATAATGCCACAGAAGCTTTTATATTGCATGAAGGCACCAAAGTATTTGTGTTGGAATCTCTTGATCAATGGAAAAAAATTCAACTCACAGATGAATCTGAAGGTTGGATTTTAAGTGAAGCAATTAAGGAGTTGAAGTAGTCTCTTCATAAATTGCTTTTACATCTTCTATCCAGTTTGTAACCATTGGCATTATAAAAGCGGTTGTGTCTAAAATGGGTCTGTAAAAAATAGAGTTGTCTTGCTTTTCCTCAGAAATCAATTGATTGTCAAGATTTATTTTTTGAACTAAATGCAGCACAATTCCAATCAACAAAGCAGTTTTCAATACACTGAAAATTCCTCCGGCTAATTTATTTATCCAACCTAAAAAAGCAAAACTGGCTATTTTTGTAAAAATTTTTGCCAATAAATGAACCCCAACAACCACCAAAATCAGTGTGATAACAAAAGAGGTTATTTGAACCGTTTGAGGATTCCAACTCACAAAATCTTCCAAAAAAGATTTTACTACATATGAAAATTTGATTGCAATAAAAACACCTAAAATAAAGGAAATGATAGAAGCAATTTCTACAAACAATCCGTTTTTAATACCTTGATACAATCCAATAATCAATAAAATACCAATTGCAAAATCCATTTAAAAAAAATAAGTTCACTAAAGTAGTAATTTCAATTTAATAAGAAGCAACTTCTTATCTTTGCCAAAAAATAAAGTGGTTGATTGATGAAACAATTCTTCCATCTCTCCACTTCCATCTTCCCGCTTATGTCAAGAGATATTCAATTAAAAGAACGTTGGGAAAACGTTGTCACCATACTATCCAATCAATTTGCCGAGGGCGAACAGCTTGATTTGGATGCCATTATTTATTTAATTGGTGTTCAAGAATTGGGCAAAGTGAAACAAACCTTCAAAAAAGACGAAAAAATCGAACTCATGCACATTGCCATTTGTAGATTATTAGAACCCTACGGTTATTATGAATTTGAATTTTTTGATAACGACGGTTGGCCGCATTACAAAGTAAAAGAAGAACTTCCACCCTTAAAAGCAGGTGAACAGTCGGTTTTAATGAAAGAAGCAATTGTGCATTATTTTTTGGAGAGAGAGTTGATTAAATAGTTTCCGGTTTTTGATAAAAACTCCCAACTCCCAACTCCCAACTCCCAACTTTTTCCTAAATTTGCACCTTCAATGCACGAAAGATGATAGACAAGATAAAAGAATACATTGGCGAAGCACAAGCTTTTCAAACCGATAACAAGGAAGCCCTTGAACAATTCAGAATTAAATTTTTAGGAAGCAAAGGTCTGTTGAAAGACTTGTTTGCTGAATTTAAAAATGTTCCAAACGAACAGAAAAAAGAGTTTGGTCAAGTAATCAATACGTTGAAAAACACAGCCGAAGAAAAAGTAAAATCCATTCAGGAATTGTTGGAAAGCAAAGAAGAATCGGTTGGACTATTTGGAGATTTGACACGTCCCGGACAACCTTTTTCCATCGGTTCACGTCATCCTATCTCTTTAGTGAAAAATCAAATTATTGATATTTTTTCTACTATCGGATTCAACGTTTCTGAAGGTCCGGAAATTGAAGACGATTGGCATAATTTTACCGCATTAAACCTTCCGGAATACCATCCGGCAAGAGATATGCAGGATACGTTTTTTATTCAAACCAATCCAGATGTGTTGTTGCGAACGCACACGTCTTCGGTTCAGGTGCGATATATGGAAAACAACAAACCGCCAATCAGAACAATTTCTCCCGGAAGAGTATTTCGTAACGAAGCCGTTTCATCGCGTTCTCACTGTATTTTCCATCAAGTGGAAGGTTTGTATATTGACAAAGATGTTTCGTTTGCCGACTTAAAGCAAACGCTTTTATATTTCACCAAAGAAATGTTCGGGAAGTCCAAAATTCGTTTAAGACCTTCTTATTTCCCTTTTACCGAGCCAAGTGCTGAGGTTGATATTTATTGGGGTTTAAAAACCGAAACCGATTACCGAATTACTAAAGGAACCGGTTGGTTAGAAATTATGGGTTGCGGAATGGTAGACCCGAATGTTTTGAAAAACTGTGGCATCAATGCTGATGAATACAACGGTTTTGCTTTTGGAATGGGAATTGAACGTATTGCCATGCTATTGTATCAAATTGGCGATATCCGTATGTTTTATGAAAATGATGTTCGTTTCTTGGAGCAATTTAAAACGAGTATATAATTTTAACGATTAAACCTGACAGGTTTCGGAAACCTGTCAGGTTTAGAAACGTAAACTAAATCCCTTCTTTGTGCCTTCGTGGCAAAAAACAAAAAATGAAATCAGATATTACCATCCCAAAAGTAGAAAACGTCTTTTTAGCCGCCATTCAAGAATGGAATGATGACTTTATGGATAACGTTTGGAATGTGTATTTGATTAACGACAGCGACTTCAAATTAGACAGCGTCATGGTGGTTTCAAAAGCGTTTGGAACAATTGATGGCGAAATGAAAAAAACGTCATTACTACGTCACGCTTTCATGGAAATTGAATCGGTTACTGCTGTAAAAATTGAAATGATTGAAGCGAGTGTTTTGGCTCTTAACAATGAGTTCATGGTTACTTTTTTTATCGGAAGCACATTGTATGACAAAAAATTTACTTTCAGAACCAATACCATCAACGAACGAGCAACGGAAGAAGTGCCTGTTTTGTTTAAGAATGGCGTGGTGGTGAAATAAAAAAGTTTATTCTTTTTTTTGAAGTTTTACTTTCTCTTTCCAACTGTAGTATCCAATAAAAAAAGTCCCAATCAGAATATATCCCAAATACCTTAAGTAATAAACAAAACTTGAAATTTGTTCATAAAATGAATTTTCTCGTAAATCAAATAATGTCATAATTACACACATGACAGAACCCCAGATTAATCCGGTTTTTATTTGGTATTTCCAACGCCAATTCATTTAATCTAATTTATCGGTTAATTTTTTAAACACTTTTTTTGGTTCTTTCCCTTCATATAAAATTTCATAAACCGCATCAATAATTGGCGTTTTGGCTCCGTAATCTTGATTTAGTTTATAAGCACTTTTCACGGCATAATAGCCCTCGGCAACCATGCTCATTTCCATCATGGCACTTTTCACAGTGTAGCCTTTTCCAATCATGTTTCCGAACATTCGGTTTCTTGAAAATACGGAATATCCGGTTACCAATAAATCGCCCAAATAGGCAGAGTTATTGATGTTTCGTTTCATTTTATGCACTTTTCTGATGAATTTTTTCATTTCCCGAATGGCATTACTCATCAACAAAGCTTGAAAATTATCACCATAACCTAGACCATGAGCCATTCCGGCAGCAATAGCATAAATGTTTTTCAACATGGCGGCATATTCCGTTCCGATGATGTCGTCTGAAATTTTGGTTTTAATGTAATTGCTATTCAAATTTTTAGCTACAATTTTTGCTTTTGAAGCATCCGCACAAGCAATCGTCAAATAAGAAAGACGTTCTAAAGCTACTTCTTCTGCGTGACACGGACCGGTAATTACACCAATGTTTTCGTACGGAATGTCGTAGTGCTTGTGAAAATGTTCGCCTACAATCAAAAATGTTTCGGGAACAATTCCTTTAATGGCAGAAAAAATCACTTTATCATTTAAAGATTCAGTTAATTTTTCCAATTCGGTATTTAAAAAAGCAGATGGAATGGCAAAAATTAAAATATCGGCATAACTAACCGCTTCATTAATATCTGTGGTAAGTTTTAATTTTTTGTTGTCAAATTCAACCGAGCTAAGGTAGTTCGGATTGTGTTTTTCGGTTTTTATATGGTCGATGGCGTTTTGATTTCGCATGTACCAACAAATTTCAGCTTGGTTAACGCACAACATTTTGGCAATAGCTGTCGCCCAGCTTCCTCCACCGATAACTGCAAATTTTGGAGAATTGTTCATTGTTTAGTTTAGTTTGGAAAGGTAAATTTAACCTAATTTTTTAAAATCATAGTTCAAAACGGATATCAATTTGTCTGACGAAACTGTTTTTCCTACAGAAGTCTGGTTTTCATTAAATTGAGGTGGATGTAAATGCATTGCCATCGCTTTTTCAGTGTAATACTTTTTACGACTGGGATGATATGGAGCTACAGCATTAAAAACTGTATTCCAGACTTCTTTTTCAATGATTTTTTCAATGATTTCGATGCAATCCGTTTGGTGAATCAAATTGATCGGAGCTTCCGGATTTTCGATATTATTTCTTCCGGATAAAAATGTAATGGGATGACGATCTTCACCAATTAATCCTCCAAAACGAAGCACAGTCGTTTGGAAATTGGAATTGTTTAAAAGTAAGTTTTCAGCAATTAGCAATTGTTTTCCACTTTCGTTTTCCGGTTTTGGAAACGATTCTTCGGTTACAACTTTATTTTCATCCGCATAAACGGAGGTTGAACTCACAAAAATCACTTTTTCAACCGATGATTTTTCTATAAACGGAATGAGATTTTCCAACTTCATGACAAAATTTTCGCCTGAATTTCCTCTTAATCCGGGTGGAATATTAATAATCAGAATTTCGGAATTTTCTAAAAAAGCAGTTACTTCTCGCGAAATATCATCCGCTTTAAGCGAAATTAAAAAAGGTGAAATACCTTCCTTTTGAAGTAATTCCAATTTTGATTCTGTTGTGGTTGAACCATTTATGGCAAAACCATTTTGAAGTAATTGCTTCGCCAAAGGTAAACCCAACCAACCGCAACCCAAAACGCTAATTTGTTTCAAGACTATCTTTTTGAGTGGTTAAAGTATCAATTGTCGCTTCAATAGTTTCTAAAACTTCAACTTTCTTTGGGACTGATTTTTTAATTCTCTTTTTCACCACAATAGCGTCATTCAACACAAACGGCATTGGGATTGCGGAATCTGGTCGTTTTGGAATACTGAACATTGGGTTTTCCAATAAATCAAAAGAGGAAACCAGCACTTCCATGTCCAATTCTAGGTCTTTTTGTATTTGAAATTGAAGTGTAAGCGGTTTGTTGTTGATTGGATAATAGTTCAATAGCGTTGATTTTTTTCTTTTATAGAAACTTCCTTCTTGATTGATGTTTTTAATTCCGTTGGCTTTTAAATTATGAAATTTTAAATTTTCATGAGCAAAAACATCCATGCGATTAACGTTTCTGTTGGCTTTAATTTCCAAAATAATAGATCGGTATTCTCCAATAACGGTATCTCTCAAAAAGGTAAACGTAGGTTCAGGAATTTTTTTATACGGAGCTTCAGCCATATATCGAAATCCGGAATTGTATTTACTTCCCACAGCATTAGCATTCAATTCTGTTGCTTCTTTTGGGTTTTCTCCTAAATAATTTTTTGTCCAAACATCCAAAACATTGTCATAAGTGGTCCAATAATTTTTGTTTTCATCGGCATCAGCCAAATATATCAAACTGTTTGGTTTTCCTTTTCCTTTTTCAAAATCACTGTCTAAATGTGCTTTTATGAAAAACCCAAAAGCAAGCATAAAACACAACCAACCCCAACCTTGTTTTTTTGAAAATGAACCAAAAACAGGAATTAATAATGAAAATACTAACACCACAAAAATGGTACTTCCATACAACATTTTTAATCCTAATCCGATAGGAAACAATTGAATAAAAGGCACTAAAATTGCCAATAACGGAATGCTTAGCAGAATATTTAGCAACGTATTTGATTTTGCTTTATAAACGGATAAAGCTAAAATTGCAATGCCAAAATACACCGGGATGATAAAAAATCCGGCTCCTTCAAGAAAAATCAATACGAGCAGATTTATAATCAACCACAAAAATAACGGAGCTACAAAATAACTCAACGCTGTTTTTGGGGTTGTAAATTTTGAATAGATCCAAAAACAAAAAGCCAAAGTTAAAAACACAAAAGTGGCAATATAACTATGACCGTTATACGTAAAACCATGCAA
>JAUXNR010000321.1 GCA_030682755.1 Flavobacterium sp. | reverse complement strand
TGTGCAATTCATTTTATCAATGAGTTCAAGCATTGGCGAATTGGTTCAGACAAAATATTCAAATGCTATCGAGAATAATCTCGCTTCTGAAAAACCACTTTTCACTGAAAGCATTGAAGAATACAAAATGACAGTTAAAGAATTAGTACAACTTTTAAAAAACGCTTTAAAATAAATCAAATGATACAAGTAAAAAATCTCAACTATCAATACCCAAACACAAGTAACTTGGCGATTAAGGGTATAAATTTCTCCATAGCAAAAGGAGAAGTATTTGGTTTTCTGGGACCTAGCGGTTCAGGAAAAAGTACCACACAAAAAATTCTTTTTAAACTTTTGACAGGTTATAATGGAATGGCTCAAATTGACGGAAAAGAAGTGAATGTTTGGGGTAAAGACCTTTATGAAAAAATTGGTGTGGGTTTTGAATTGCCAAACCATTATCTAAAACTAACAGCCTTAGAAAATCTTACATTCTTCAAAAACTTCTACAACAAGACACATAATCCAATGGAACTTTTGGATATGGTTGGGCTGAAAAAAGATGCAAATAAAAAGGTTGGTGACTTTTCAAAAGGAATGAAAATGCGTTTAAATTTTGTACGTTCATTCTTGCACGACCCTGAAATTCTCTTTTTAGATGAGCCAACATCAGGATTAGACCCTGTAAATTCTAAAGTTGTAAAGGACATAATTGTTGACTTAAAGTCAAAAGGAAAAACCATTTTCATTACAACGCATCAAATGTATGATGCGGAGAAGCTGTGCGACCGTGTTGCATTTATTGTTGACGGTGAAATAAAAGCTATGGATAGCCCCGAAAATCTGAAAATAAATCACAGCAACAGAAGTGTGGAAGTGCTATTCAGAAATTCAGTTGATAAAGAAAAATTTCAACTTGATGGTTTAGGACAAAACAAGACTTTCTTAGAAAAACTGCAATCCAATGAGATTGAAACCATACACTCTAAAGAAGCTTCTTTGGACGATATTTTTATTCAAGTAACAGGTAAAACCTTGGTATAATGAAACAGTTAGCACATTTATTAAAATTTGACTTCTTACTGATTAATAAGAATAAAATCATCACCATTTCATTGGTTGTTACGGCAATTTACGTTGGCGTTTTCAAAGCATTGGCGGCAATGGGTAATATTGAAAAATTATTAGTACTAGTAATTTTCAATGACCCTGCACTATAGGTTTTCTGTTTGTTGGCGTAATGGTGTTATTTGAGAAGAATGAAAACACCTTACAAGCCCTTTCTGTAACCCCAATAAAAATAAGTAACTACATTCTGTCAAAATCAATTTCTTTAACAGTTGTT
>JAUXNR010000317.1 GCA_030682755.1 Flavobacterium sp. | reverse complement strand
TAAAAGGGTGAAATAAATTTGAATTAAACGAAGATGAAGAACATACGAAATTTTTGCATTATTGCTCACATTGACCACGGAAAAAGTACGTTGGCCGACCGTTTATTGGGTGCTACGCAGACCGTTACGGCTCGTGAGGAAAAAGCTCAGTTGCTGGACAACATGGATTTGGAGCGTGAACGTGGGATTACGATTAAGAGTCACGCGATTCAAATGGAATATACGTACAAAGGCGAAAAATATATTTTGAATTTGATTGATACGCCGGGACACGTTGATTTTTCGTATGAAGTTTCACGATCCATTGCTGCTTGTGAAGGGGCTTTGTTGATTGTGGATGCGGCTCAAAGTATTCAGGCTCAAACGATTTCCAATTTGTATTTGGCTTTAGAAAACGACTTGGAAATTATTCCGGTGTTGAATAAAGTGGATTTGCCAAGTGCTAATCCGGAGGAAGTGAGCGACGATATTATTGATTTATTAGGGTGCAAATTAGAAGATATTATTCACGCTTCGGGTAAAACCGGTTTTGGTGTAGAAAATATTTTGGCAGCCATTATTGAAAAAATTCCCGCTCCAAAAGGGAACGTTGATGAACCGTTGCAGGCGTTGATTTTTGATTCACATTACAATCCGTTTCGTGGTATTGAAGTAATTTTCCGTGTGAAAAACGGGGAAATTAAAAAAGGTCAAAAGATTAAATTCATGGCGACCGGAAATGAATATTTTGCAGATGAAGTGGGTACGTTAAAGTTGAATCAAGTTCCGAAAAACGTGATTTCAACTGGCGATGTGGGCTATTTGATTTCGGGAATTAAAGAAGCAAAAGAAGTAAAAGTAGGTGATACATTGACAGATGCTAAAAACCCTACCACCAATATGATTACAGGTTTTGAGGATGTAAAACCAATGGTTTTTGCCGGAATTTATCCTGTTGATACAGAAGATTATGAAGATTTAAGGGCTTCGATGGAAAAACTACAACTAAACGATGCGTCGTTGGTTTTTGTTCCTGAGAGTTCTGCGGCGTTAGGTTTTGGTTTCCGATGTGGATTTTTAGGAATGTTGCATTTAGAAATCATTCAGGAACGCTTGGAACGTGAATATGATATGACTGTGATTACAACAGTTCCTAACGTTTCCTATCATGCTTTTACCAAAAAAGAACCGGATACGATTTTGATTGTAAACAATCCTTCTGATTTGCCGGAACCTTCAAAATTAGATCGTGTTGAAGAACCATATATTAAAGCAACCATTATTACCAAATCGGAATTCGTAGGGAATGTGATGAGTTTGTGTATTGAAAAACGCGGTGTAATTACCAATCAAACCTATTTAACGACGGAAAGAGTTGAGTTAAATTTTGATATGCCGTTGGCCGAGATTGTATTTGATTTTTATGACCGTTTGAAAACGGTTTCAAAAGGATATGCTTCTTTTGACTACTCACCCATTGGGATGAGAACGTCAAAATTAGTAAAATTGGATGTGTTGTTGAATGCTCAATCGGTTGATGCTTTGTCAGCTTTGATTCACGAAGATAATGCGTATAATATTGGTAAGAAAATGTGTGAAAAACTGCGTGAATTGATTCCGAGACAACAGTTTGACATTCCGATTCAAGCGGCTATTGGTGCCAAAATTATTGCTCGTGAAACAATAAAAGCGTTACGAAAAGACGTGACCGCCAAATGTTATGGTGGAGATATTTCCCGTAAACGAAAACTGTTGGAAAAACAGAAAAAAGGTAAAAAGAGAATGCGTCAGGTAGGGAATGTAGAGATTCCGCAAGAGGCGTTTATGGCGGTGTTGAAGTTGAATGATTAAACATACCTACGGTTGAAACCGTAGGGAATTTATATTGAAACCCAATGACGAGAGTTGTTGGGTTTTTTTGTATTTTTACTTAAACATGACAATTAAAAATGATAGAAATAAACTTATCAACACTAATAAATTTCATAAAAAAAGACAAACCAGTTGATGGCTATTTAATTAATTTGCAAGAAAAGGAAGAATTATTTTTATCAGATATATATATAATTGATATAAAAATTTCTAATTGTAAATTCATAAATGGTGATTTATTAATTTATGACAAATACGACGGAATTACTGAAAAAAATGAAGGGGAGCTTAATAAATTATTGTTCATAGAAAACTGTGAGTTTGAAGGACTAAAATTTGAGAATTGTGAAATAAAAAATATTGAAATAAAAAAGTCATTAATAACTAAAAATGAATTGAATATTCATACTTGTATTTTTGAAAAATTAGACATCTGGGGGTTTAATAAATTATCTTTCAATTTATGCCTGAAAAATGTAATTGTTCAAACGAAATGTCAAATTATAGGTAATGATTATAAAGAAAATGGATTATTATCAATTATAAATTCAAGTTTAAAAAACTCATCATTTAGAGAAAGTAAATTTAATAGAATCAATTTATTTGAATCCAACTTTTTAGGTTTTTTTGATTTTTATAAAAATTACTTTGATAATTCAGGTGGTCAATTTACATTTTATGAATGCGTTTTTGAAAAGGCTAATTTTAATGAAACAACATTTAGTCATTATTCAGATTTTAAAAATTGTAAATTTTTTAAAACTACTTTATTTCAAGATATAAATTCATTAACTAATTCTTGTATATATTTTGAAAATTGTTTGTTTGATAGCTTTGTACAATTTAATCATGCATCAATTCATAAAATAGAAATTGACAACGTAAAGTTTAATGATGTAGCTTCTTTTCAAAATACTTATTTTGATAAAATATTTATTGACAGAACAATTTTTGAAAAGGGAGCTCTTTTTGACGACATTCAAATAAAAAATATTGATAATTGTGACAGAAGAACGATAAGAACTATCAAATTGCAACTTCAAAAAGCTGAAAACAAAATTGATTTCAATAGATTTAGAGTTTATGAATTTAATGCTTATCAAGAGGATATCAAACAAAAACTAATTGCTTTTAAAAAAGACCAAAATAGATTTTACCATAGAAAAAGAGAACCAATTCAGCTAAAAAGAGATTTATTTATTCTTAGAATTAGTGAATTTGTATCTGAATATGGAACGGATTGGAAAAGAGCATTAAAATTTACATTTTTTTCTGGATTAATTATCTATATATTTTTCTATATAACAGAAAATTTTAGTCATGAAATTGATATTTCAGATTTTGACAATTGGGCACGATTTATTTCTGGTTTATTTAGATTTTTCCTAGTAACTGACTTCTATAATCCACTAGAAGTTGGAAGAGTTTATCTCACAAATCCGTTTAGTTGGATTGTATTTATGTTTGGTAAAATCGTTATCGCTTTCGGAATATATGAAATGATTCAATCGTTTAGAAAATTTAAAGCTTAACTTTTATGTACGACGAAACCCCAAAACGCTTTGACCGCATCGTAGCCATTCTCATCCAATTACAATCCAAAAAGATTGTAAAAGCACACGAATTGGCCACCCGTTTTGAGGTGAGTTTGCGAACCATTTACCGCGACATTCGAACGTTAGAAGCTTCAGGAGTTCCGATTTACAGCGAAGCCGGTTTAGGCTATTCGTTGTTAGAAGGCTATCGATTGCCTCCTGTCATGTTTACCCGAGAAGAAGCCGAAAGTTTCATCGCCGCCGAAAAATTGATGGAAAAATTTTCCGATAAAGAAATTTGTACTCAGTATGCTTCAGCGATGTTTAAACTAAAAGCCGTGTTGAAAAGTGCCGACAAAGATTGGGTTTCCACCATCGAATCTAATGTTGTGATGCAACCGTTGGAAAAAACATTTCTTAAACAAGCTCCGCACGCATTGGCTTTTATATTTAGAAGTATTGCCGATAAAACACAACTCATTTTAGATTATCAAGCTTTTGAAGCCGATGAAAATACCGCCAGAACCATAGAACCTGTTGGCGTTTTTCATGATCACAATAATTGGTATGTGTTGGGTTATTGCCATCTACGGAAAGATTACCGTCAATTTAGAACCGACCGCATTCACAACATCCAAAAAACAGAAATCGCTTTTACGAAAGAACACGAAGCGTTAGAATTTTATTTGAATAAAGACAAAGAAGAATATCCCACCACCAAAGTCATCATTTCCATTGAAAAGAAAATGGCCAAATACCTTTCGGGCGAACGGAAATACCACGGTTTTGTCTCTGAAAAAGTGGTTGGGAATAATGTGGAAATGACATTTTTATGCAAAGACATTGAAGATGGTTTTCCCAGATTTTTTCTGATGTTTGGCGATTTTGCAACTATTCTTGAACCCGAACGATTGAAAGTTAGGGTGTTGGAGTTGATGGAAACTATTAAAATGAAGATTTTCGAATAATTTTTTTTGAACCATTAAGGCATTAAGGAAAATTAAGAAAACAACTTAATGAACCTTAATACCTTAATGGTTTAAAAACCTATCTCTCCCAGAAAAAAGGCGGTTCAATACCCAATGCTCTCAAATACACATACCCTTGACCGCGGTGATGAACTTCATTATCAACAAAATAAAAGATGTTTTCAATAATCGGAAATTCATATTGCCCAAAAAGATTAAAGGTTTTATCAAAATCTTCAACGGGTAACAAACTCCAATAGTGATTAATTTCTTCTGTAGCTTTGTCCCATTTTGCTAAGTATTCGGCTTTGGTCTTTCCGTTATCTGTGTTTTCTTCATACGGTTTTACTTCACGGTTAATGATTCCTCTCATCGCCGGAGCACCGATGGCTAACAATTCGGAAGTTAATTCGGCAAATGTTCGCATCCCTCCAACAGAAAATTCAAAAAAGTCTTTTTCCGGAAAGGCTTCAATCACTCTTCGGGTTAACGAGCGGTGACCTTGCCAGTGTTTTAACAAATCTTCTTTACTGATTACTTGGGCTGTTGTTGTCATAATTTTTATTATTTAATGATTAATGTAGCAAAGTTAAAAGCACCAAGTGACAACAGTTTGTCAGTAGGATTTAATAGAAAAAAAATTAATAAAGTATTTTTAATAAAAGACAACAAATTTGTTAGAATATGACATTACAAGTTAAAAAAGTAACTTCATACATAAGTTTTTTTTACATTAGCTTGGGTTTTTATAATTAAAATGAAAAAATATATTTCCGGCATTTTATTGCTTTTTACTGTTTCTGTCTTTTCTCAGGGAATAGTGGTTGATACCACCACCTATACCATTCCCAACTTAGTCAGAAATGTATTGATGCAAAATTCGTGTTCAAACGAGACAAATTTTCAATTCTCCTCCAGAAGAAGCATTGGATCGTTTACGAGCACAAACCCTAATTTTCCTATTCAGCAAGGTGTTATTATTCGAAATGGGATTGCAAAATATTCGCAAGGCACCTATACCGGTACAAATTTAAGCAGTCAAATCAACACCAACGGAGATGCCGATTTACAAAACATAAGCAATTCATCCGGACAAACCACCGGAATTACTGATGTGGCTTACCTTCAATTTGATTTTACCCCCGTTTCAACCAATTTTAGTTTTGATTTTTTATTTGCTTCTAATGAATATGGAGAATATCAGTGTGGTTTTAGTGATGTTTTTGCCTTCCTATTGACGAACTTAACTACTGGTCAAACCACAAATTTGGCTGTAATTCCAAATACTACAACGCCTGTTTCTGTAAAAAACATTCGTAATACACAATTCAATACGTCTTGTTTATCACAAAATCCAAGCTTTTTCAGCAGGTATAATGTTACGAGTCCGACAACCTCAGCAATCAATATGCGTGGAGAAACGGTATTAATGACGGCCTATTCTGAAGTAATCCCAAATCAAAATTATAGGATAAAAATTGCGATTGGCGACTATAATGATAGCGGGTTTGATTCTGCCGTGTTTATTGCAGGCGGTAATTTTAGTACCTCAGCAACTCTTGGTCCTGATATAACCATTTGCGAAGGTCAATCGGTTGTTTTAAATCCAAATTTAGGTGCTGGTTTTACGTATACTTGGATGTTAAATGGCGAAATTATTCCCAATGCAACAGGTTCAACTTACACCGCAACCCAACCCGGAACATACTCTTTTAATGCCGTATTTCCGAACAGCACTTGTTCCATTTCTGACGAAGTTGTATTATCAAACTTGCAATTTATTGCACCTGTTTCATTATATGTTTGTAATACAGGCCAAGCAATGTACCCTTTTAACCTGACAACAAATTCAACAACAGCATTAGGATTAGATTCTGAAATCTATTCGATCTTATATTTTGCAAGTTTAGAAGCCGCAAATGCAAACACCCCTTCCATTCCAACAAACCAATTAGCCTCTTATTTAAGTGCGGGAAATCAAACCATATATTGCAAAATCAGGACAATATCCACCGGACTTATATGTTCAACGTTACTTCCTTTTGAATTGGTGGTATCCCCTGAAATTATTGCAAACACTCCCAATGACGTGTTAATTTGTACTGCCGGTTCAGGCAACGTAATAAGAAATTTAAATACTTATGTGCCAATAGTGCTCAATGGACAAAATCCTGAAAATTATGTAGTCAGCTTTTTTAATTCCGAAGCAAATGCAATGGCAAATCAAAATCCGATTCAAAACACTACGGGTTTTGGTATGAGCATTACCCAATCGCCATATACCCTTTGGGTAAGAATGCAAGATGTCTCAAACGCACTTTGTTTTGATGTAATAAATTTCAAAATACGAATTGAATTCCGTCCTCCTGTTGATACAAGAGACCAAGTTGTG
>JAUXNR010000625.1 GCA_030682755.1 Flavobacterium sp. | reverse complement strand
GTATTTTTCTCTTGATGATTTTCTCGCAAAAGTCTTCCCAATACGATTGCGTATAAAGCAAATGTAAATGCCAAACTTGGTCAACCTGGTCAGAAGGAGTTAAAGGATGATCGGCAATAGTCATTAGAAACATGAATTTTTTATATTCTACTATGGCTCGAATTGAATAGTCAATTGACCAACCGTTTTCTCTTGCCAATCGGTCAGTGAAACTTAATGAAATTTCAGGGTCATCCAATTCAAAACGCTTTATTTCATTCCAAAGTTGTAATTGTTGGTTATTCATGGTTTTATTTTAATCATACTATTTTTCAACGTTGAAAATCACCCAGTGATCATTCTAATCGCCAATTTTCTAAAACCAAAGTAACGATAGCACTTTTTTCTTGTGTATTGGAGAACAGGCTTAATAACAAGAAAGTAAGTAGTAAGTGTATTTTCATTGAATTTAAAATTAACGATAGGAATACATCAAAATAATGTTATTCAACTATGGTATGAATTTATTCAAGTTCGAAAGTAACTTTACTAATTATAAATTCATCAGTATCAAATGGTTTCCTTGGATAAGGATTGATATCTTCTCCTGATCCAACACGCCAAATTTCAATATCGTGAAATATTACTGACAACATCATTGATACAAATGCAAAAGGCTTTGGTCCTAAGGGAGCAATTATAACGCTATATTTATCCTTTAGCAAAAAATAAATTTTTGAAAGCTGATTTTCTAAAAAAAGTAAATCATTTGATGGGTATTTTACTGTGTTATTCTTAAACTCTTCAAGAATTGAATTATTATTGTATTCTACAGCATTAACGAATTGGTCATCTAACGCAGGATATGTATAAAATAAATATGTTACAGCTGGGTCTAATTGATCTATAATACCTTGAGCCTTGTTTTCTTCATAACCTAATCCCACAATTAATGCTTTAGGTTTATTGTTTGGTATAATATATTTTCCAGGCAAAGGACTGATATCCGTATTTGGTTTAGGATCTAAAGGCATCGAAAAAATTGAAGGTGTATAACTAAAATAAACATTTATTTCTTTTTGAATCAATTCTTTATTTGTCAAAAAAATTATCATAGTATAATACCATGACTTAGTCATACAAGAATAATCTATAAATAAATTTAAAACTTCTTTGTCACTTTTTACTATTTCGCTTTCTAATAAATCTATTATTTGTGTGTGACTTTTAATAATTAAATTACTAACATTATCTATATTATTAATTTCAGAATTGGGATAGTACAATGAAAATGCTTTTAAAATTTCATTATTTTGACCTATTCTATAAAATGCCGACAATTTTCTATCCTCAATATTATTGGCAAATAAAAATAAATCGATTTTTTCTCCATTGATTTCATTAATTTCTAATTGATGCCCATATTTAATTTTCATAATCATTAAATAATTTAGGTTGATTATCTTTATTTGACTTCTTTTCTTCAGAAATCGATTCTTTAATAATAGAACTCAATTTAATCTGTTTATTCATTCTCAATGGTAACTTATATTTTGGATAATATAAATAAGATAATTTAAATCTTTTATTGTTTATTTCAAAATCATAAATTTCTTTTTCATTACCTACTAATATTAAAGCCCCTTGCAATAGAGCCTTTTCTATTATTAATTCTAAATCAGGAGATTCTTTTAAATCAAATGTAAAAGTGGAAATAGGTTCTGATTGAAATTTCTTTCCCAACAATTCATTTTGAAAATATTTGCCAATTAGATCAAAAAAACCATCCATGGTTAAATCCTCAGAATGTGAAAAATTCATTGGAGTGTTTTTAATAAAATTTATAAATCTATCTGAAACTTTAATTATTTCATCATATTGTACACTAGGATCTACTTTACTTGATTTAGACCTACTCAAAATAGAATTTATAAGACCTATTAACCATCGTGGATTACCATCTGTAATATTTAATAAAACCTCTAAGCCACTATACAAATCAACATGTTTCCTTGTTGGTTTCAATATAGGCCTCTCGTTTTCAACTACAAATTCTTTCACAAAATAATTTCTAAAGTACACTACAGGTTTCATTTTTCTATAAACTGAAACTTTTTGCTCTTCTGTTTTTGGTAATGGATTATTTACATCTATTCCATAATTAGATAAAAATTCTCTAAACGAATAATCCTTTTCAATTAACTCTTTAATCTCATTAATATAATGACTCCCTACATCATATGTTTCAGTTCCTTTAATAAATCTAAAATTGGATCCAAAATAAGATTCTAAATTATTTGATTTACCATTTATAGATAATAATGATTGTATAATTTTAATTGGGAAATCATTATTTGATTGCAATTCCCACATTTTAATTGGATCAAAATCATTTCCTACACTAGCTCCATACTCACTTTTTAAAACATCTTCAACTTCTTTCGGTAAAGTTGGACTAGAGCTTAATTTGTATAACAAATTTTGATTGGTACTTCTTAAACATTCGTACAAATCTCTTTTTAACCATTTTGGAGCAAATTCGAGTTCGTCGAAGCATAATGCAAATTTTTTTGAATCATTTAGATTAAAAATTCTTTTGAAAATACTTACAACAGTGGGGACTGATGTAAGATAATCTAAATAGAAAAAATCTTGATTTAGAACCTCACATGATTTATTTAATAGATACTTAGGAATTATTTTGGTTACATCATCCCTTCTTTTCATTAATGCTTCTTTTACATAAGGAAGTTTAGGAACTGTACTCTTTTTTAATTCCCATCTATCGATTAAATTAATGCATAATTCTATTTCTTTATCTTCTTCTTGATCTATCAATTCATATTTTAAAATATTAATGAATGTATCACAAAGAGATTCATAAACATTTGTATTAACAGCAAATTTTGATATGCTTTCCTTAAAAGCATCGCTAATTTTATTGTACTTGATACTATCTTCTTTTAAAATCCAAGAAATATCTGTTGGAATATAAACTGCAAAAAATGGTATTTTTTCAATGAACTCTTTTGCTTTAGGGTCATTCCAATTGTATAATGCTGGTAATGTTAGCATTTTCATTAGAGTCGTTTTTACGCAACCTCTAGCACCTAATATAATTGAATGACAATTATTTTTCAATCTATCAAAACTTGGAGAAAATATAAATTTTTCTGCAATTTCAGAGGGCTCAATATTTCTAGCATTAAAGCTAGTTTGAAAATTAACATCCATGTTTCTCTCTTATTAATCTGTTATTATAAATCAAATCTGGATAATTTTGAGAATTTTTTGTGAATGAATATTCCTTTGCTTCCATCATTGTAAACAATTCTTCTACTTCTTCAGGTAAAAGATATTCTAAGTTATCAATTTCTTCAACTATTTCAGACCACTTCTTTGATATTTTTAAGGAAATTATTTTTTCAATTTTATCAACTAATGATTCAATGTTTTCACTATTCCCAAAACCAGTAAAAGGTAAAAAACTTTCCATCTTATTGCTCCAGCCGTCTGTCGCTTTATAATTCCATGTTCTAATAGTACCATTCGTGCTTTTTGCCTTTCTAATCTCTACAATATGAAAATAATTAACTTTATAGCAGTGAGATATTTGTTCTTTTGCAGAAAAACTTCCTGCTGAAAGAATTGGAATTTTATAACCAGAAGTTGTATTATGAACTCCAAACCATGGATCATGTTTATGACCATGAACAATAAAATCAAATTTATACTTGCCTAAAACATCTAATAATTCCTCACCATTTTCAATAAAATCATGCTCGCCAAGTCCATTTCTACTATGAACTTTAGGATGATGATGACATAGCATTATTTTAATCTTATCATCGTTATTTTTTTTTAAAAATTTTTCAATTTCTTCAATTTCACCTCTATCAATTTTACCTTTGACATTTGGATTATCAATGGGATCTTTTGGATCATGAGTATGATAATGTGTTGAATTAATTACTAATATCAAGTATTCATCTCTTTCAATAAATGTAAAACCTTTATTCCAAAATTGACCTATATCATTATCATTTAAAGGAAAACTTTTTTTTATACCTTTTGGGAAACTAAAACTATAATTAGTAAAAGTATTCCTTGAATCAATATCATGATTTCCCAATGTAGCATAAACACTTTTAGCTTTAAGTATTTCAGAAATTTCAAAGGTGAAGTCCCATCCAGAAATCAAACCTTGCTTATTTGATTGATTTGTAAAATCTCCAGGACATAAAAGAATATCTACATCCTCAATTGAATCATTAATCTTAAGTTCCTTTAAGTTTTCAACTGGATGTTCTTTGGATATATTTCTTAATTTATCCGTAAATAGTAATGTTGCATTATTTTTGTAATTATTTAAATCCTCAGGATGACAATGCAAATCGCTTACTATTGCAAATCGTAATTTAATTTCTTTCATTCAAAAACTTTAACTAATTATGTATTAATACTACTTCTTCTATAACCTTATTTACTATTAAAAGTTCATTTAGATTTTTTCTTTTAGAATTGTTATTAATAAATCTTTTAACTCTAACTCTATTTATTTCATAATTACAATATAATTCATCAAAAAAATTATCCTCTGAACCAATGACTTTAACATCTGAATTACTTAAAATCCAATGATGACTATTGTTATCAAGTAAATTACAAAAGTCCCTTAGCCTAATCTGTTCTTTATCATTAAATTCATTGTTAGAATAAGAATTAAAATTAGACGTCTTATTTAACGGTTTATATGGTGGGTCTAAATAAAATAAAGTTTTTCCATTAGCATATTCAATAGTTTTTTCATAATCTCCATCTAAAATCTTAACCTTTTTCAAAACTCTACTAACTTCTAGAATATTTTCTGAATCACATATTAATGGCTTAATGTAGCTTCCTATTGGCACATTAAATTCATTTTTTCTATTTACCCTATAAAGTCCATTAAAACAGGTTCTGTTCAAAAAAATAAATAAAGCCGCTTGATTTAAATTATCTGAAGACCTAGAATTGAATAATGCTCTTTTTTCTGAATAATAATCTTTTCTACCATCGACATCAAATTCAAATGAATAAAATTCATTTTGTAAAATATTTAATTTATCAATTAATTTTCTTGGCTTTCTTGATATTATTCTATAGGTATTTATTAAATCTGCGTTTATGTCATTTATTATTACATTCTTAATTTCAGGAAATTTATACAATACCCAAAATAATACAGCACCTCCACCAACAAAAGGCTCAATATATGTGGCATTCTGATTATTAAAATTATTTGGGAAAAGATTTTCTATATCTGACACTAATCTACCTTTACCCCCAGCCCATTTTAGAAATGGTTTTGCATGCATAAAATTATTTTTGTGCTAATATAGAAATTATTTCAATGAATAATTTTCCTAATAACCTATTCTAATCAATTCCTTCTTAATATTATATCCCAAATTTAACAAAAAACCAACCACAAAATCAACATAACCCATTGACTTTATGGCTGATTTATTAACAACTGACCACTAACCACTGACCACTGCCTACTAATTTAATCCTCCCTACTCCCATCATCCGCCATTCTCACCATCTTCGGTGTAAACTTCGCCACTACATCCACCAATTCCTGTTGGGCTGCCATCACTTGGTGAATATCTTTGTAGGCCATTGGGGCTTCGTCCAATCCGGCTCCAATCAAAGTAACACCATGGTCTTTCAAGATGGTTTGAATGGCGTTTTTGGTAATGGTTTTTTCGGCTTGGGTGCGGCTCATTTGTCGTCCCGCTCCGTGCGAAGCAGAGTTGATGGCTTGCTCCTCGCCTTTTCCTCGTACCAAAAATCCGGGTGCAGTCATACTGCCGGGAATGATACCCATCACGCCTTTTCCGGCTGGTGTAGCTCCTTTTCGGTGCACGATGACTTCTTCGCCATTCCAAACTTCTTTCCAAGCAAAGTTGTGGTGGTTTTCCACTTTCGCTAAAACCGTTGCTCCTAAGGCGTTGGCTATTTTATCATGAATCACTTCGTGACAGGCAGACGCATAATCGCCGGCTAAGTTCATCGCCAACCAATATTCTTGACCTAATTGCGTATTTAAATCCAAATAGGCTAGGTTTTTGGCCACTTCGGGCAATTTGCAAACATCCTTGGCGAGTTTGGTATAATGTCCGGCCACGGTAGCTCCAAAGCCTCTGGAACCGGAATGCGTTAACAACGCCACATAGTTTCCTTTCGGGATGTTGAGCACGGCATCGTCTTGGGCAAATTCCAAAATTCCGAACTCCACAAAGTGATTGCCACCACCCGACGAACCCAATTGTGACCACGCTTTGTCTTTCAGGTTTTTGATAAAGGGATTGGTTTCAAAGTCTTTGCTTTCCAACACGGCATGATCGGTTTTATACTGTCCGTGAAAACCGTGACCGGCTCCAAATTTAGTGTGAGCCACTAACTCTCGTTTGAATTTGTCTTCGTTTTCAAAATAGAAATCTTCCGCAATATCGTAAATAGAAAGTGCCATTCTGCAACCAATATCCACACCAACCCCATACGGAATAATGGCATTATTGGTAGCCAAAACACCACCAATTGGCAAACCATAACCTTGGTGAGCATCGGGCATCAAAGCTCCGGCAACGGTAACAGGCAACTGCATGGCAATTTCCATTTGTTTGATGGCACCTTGTTCAATATGATCGGAACCGTAGGCAACATAGGCTTTGGTTTCCGGATTTAACTGAATAAAATCTTCCGGTTTTTCATTGCTTTTTTCGATGATGGCGGTGGCTAATTTGCCAAAGACTTTGTCATCTAAATAGCTTTCCGGTTGGGCTAAAACTGCCGAATAATAAGTCATCATTTCGGCACGGGTATAGCCGGTTCTTTTTTTATTGATTCGTAGGGCAATGCCCATGATCGATCCTTGTTCGTATCCCAAGGCTAATAAATCGTTTCCGTTGATTGGTGTGTTCATGTTTTCTTTCCTTTTGTGAACCCGACTGTTGTCCGTTGCAACAGTCGGGTTGATTTTCTGAAGCAAATATTTGTTTGGTAGTACGCAATAATTTTGCGTACTAAAATATTTTCTAAAAATAATACTATAAAATAGTATATTTACCTTCAAACTCATCCGTAAAAAATGAACTTTACACCCGACATTTTTCAAGCCTTTCAAACCAAATTAAAAGTAGGAAACCGCAGAACCATTCACCTGAACGCCATTCCGGGAAATTCAAGATACAAATTCGATTTAGCTCGATTGGCCACCATTCACAAAAGTTTGCCGGAACATTTTGTATTAGATTTGCTAACGTTGCGAAATGTGAATTTTAAATTTTCCATTCACGACAAACCAAAAAAACCATCAGAACCGGTAATTAAAAATGATAGTATTTACCTCAATGAATACGACGATTTTAAACCAAAACCTAAACCTAAAGAGAAAAAAACAGAAATTGATAAAGAAGAAGTCGATCGCTTACTCGATTTACAAAAATTGGCTTCAGGATTAGAAAATCTGATTTTTCAAAACGAAGTAATTCAGTCCGAAAAAGGATTGAATTCGCTGGGTTTTGGTTTTCCGCTATTGATTAGAAGAGACATGCACGACGGACAAATTTCAGTTGCTCCTATTCTGATTTGGTCTATTAAAATCAAGCCTTCACCGGAAATGAATACGTGGGAAGTGAGCCGCACCGAAGAAGATCCAATCTATTTAAATGAAGTATTAATCAATCATTTGCAAACCGATTCAGGTGTTTTTTTAGAACCCATTCCGGCTGAAATGCTCGAAGATGGTAAAATTGACAAACCGGAATTGCAAGCCATTTGTCAATCGATTTTACAGCAGTTGCACGTAGATCAAAATCTTGATTTTATTTTGAATAACTACGAAGCCATTTTACCCATTAAAAACAAAGCGGCTTACGAAAAATTGTTACCCAAAAAAGGCGATGCAGTTATTGAAAAATGCGGACTCTTTTCGTTGTTTGAAGTGCAAAAGCAAAACATCATCAACGATTATGGCGATTTGATTTTGAATTTTAAAGCGGAAGAAAAAGCGGCAATCGAAAAAGTATTTCAATCAATCACGGCTGTTGAAACCGACCCTTCGCAGCAAGG
>JAUXNR010000314.1 GCA_030682755.1 Flavobacterium sp. | reverse complement strand
CACAAAAAATCTCCTCAAAGAAGTGGCATCGGTTTTAGGCGAAAAAAACTTTACCGCGTTACAAACTACGATTGATACTCAATTGAAAAAAGTAAAACCAATTTCGGCTAAACCTAAAGTGTTGTTTGTTTATGCTCGTGGAGCCGGAACGCTAATGGTGGCAGGGAAAAACACCCCGGTTGAAAAAATGATTGAATTGGCAGGTGGTCAAAATGCAGTTTCGGGTTTTGATGATTTCAAACCGTTAACTCCGGAAGCTTTGCTTTCTAATAATCCGGATTATATCCTCTTTTTTGATTCGGGTTTGCAAAGTTTAGGTGGTGTTGAAGGAGCCTTAAAAATTGAAGGTTTATCCAAAACCAAAGCAGGAAAAAATAAAAACATCATTGCCATGGATGGAGCTTTACTCTCCGGGTTTGGACCAAGAGTAGGCGAGGGAGTCGTAGAACTCAATCAATTAATTACAACAAATGCCAAATAAACTCATTTCATACCTCTTTTTAAGTTTACTGTTGCTACTCGTTTTGGCAACCCTATCCTTATTTGTGGGCGTGTATGATTTTGAAACCGGTGTTTTTACGATTCTGAAAAGTTTTTTTACTGATGCAATTATAGTTTCCGAAGCCGATCAGTACATCCTTTTCGATTTGCGATTGCCACGAATTGTCATGGCCATTCTTATCGGAAGTATGCTGGCGGTTTCCGGAACCTGTATGCAAGGCATGTTTAAAAATCCATTGGCCACACCTGATTTAATTGGTATTACTTCAGGAGCCACCATGTTTGCGGCCACATCTATTGTTTTGGGAAGCATCTTAAAAACAATTATACCGGAGAGTTTGCATTTTTATTTACTCAGTTTGATGGCGTTTTTGGGTTCATTGCTCACCATGATGATTGTTTACCGCATTGCCACAGTAAACGGAAAAACAAACGTTGTCATGATGTTGTTAACAGGCGTAGCCATTACAGCTATAGGTTTTGCCTTCACCGGATTTTTAATATACCTCTCCAAAGAAGAACAGCTTCGGGATCTTACCTTTTGGAATTTAGGCAGTCTCGCCGGAGCCACCTGGATGAAAAACGGATTGCTTTTTGGCGTGATGTTCCTCTCATATTTCTTTTTGATTGGCAAAGGAAAATCGCTTAATGCTATGATGTTGGGCGAAACAGATGCCAAGCATTTGGGAGTTCCCGTAGAAAAAATAAAAAAGCAAATTGTTCTTTTTACGGCTTTGATGGTGGGAACCACCGTAGCTTTTTCAGGAACCATTGGCTTTGTAGGTTTGGTGATTCCTTATATTTTGAGGTTGTTGTTCAAATCGAATTACCAATTGATTCTTCCTTTGGCAGCAGTTTTCGGAAGTATATTGTTGGTGGGAGCAGACACCTTGAGCAGAACCATCGTAGCACCGTCTGAAATACCTATCGGAATTTTAACGGCCATTTTGGGAGCTCCGGTGTTTATACTTATTCTAATCAAAAACAAAAAATCCATCACATGATTGTCGCTCATAAAATATCGTATGCCTATAAAAAAACAGCTATACTTCAAAATATTGAGGTGGACATCAACTATGGTGAATTTGTGGTAATTGCCGGGCCAAACGGAGCCGGAAAATCAACTTTGTTAGCCCTATTGGCCAATGAAATGGGAAATAACGACGAGCCAATCTTTTTTAAAAAGAAAACCTTTGAACAATGGAATCAAAGTGAATTGCCCAAACACAAAGCAAAGTTTTCGCAACAAAACAGCCAAGATATTCCGCTTACGGTTGAAGAAGTGGTGCTGATGGGAAGATACCCTTATTTTGACACCGTTCCATCCAAAAAAGACAAGCAAGCTGTGGAAAAGGCACTGACTGAAACAGACATGCTGCATTTTGCCAAACGAAATTACAACACACTTTCCGGAGGTGAAAAGCAACGGGTGCATTTAGCACGAGTTCTCACACAATTGGATAATGAAGTAGCCCATAAATTACTTTTTTTAGACGAACCGCTTAACAATTTAGACGTGTTGCACCAACATACCATTTTGCAGGCTATCAAAGCATTCACTGAGCAAGGGAATACAGCTGTAGTCGTATTACACGATTTGAATTTGGCAGCACAATTCGCCACCCATATTCTATTGATGAAAAAAGGAAAAGTCTTTTGTCAAGGCAATCCTAAAGACGTTTTTACAGGTGAAAACATAAGTAAAGTCTATAATTTCCCGTGTACCATTTGCACTCATCCCATCAATAGCAACCCATTAATTTTATTTGGAACATAATCAATCATAACCATGAATACAACAGAAACAACATTAAAAACACAGTGGCAAGCTTTAAAAGCAACCACACCACATCTTAGAATCAGAAATGCAGCAGACCAATTGGGCGTTAGTGAAGCGGAGTTATTAGCCACACAAATTGGCGAAACCGTCATTCGTTTACAGCCTGAATTTCCAGCTATTTTAACGGAAATAGAAACGTTAGGAAAAGTAATGGCGTTGACTCGCAATGAAGAATGTGTGCACGAACGCAAAGGCGTTTATTTAAATCCCGATTTCAGTAGTCCGTTTGCCGGATTATTTGTGGGCGAGGATATTGACTTGCGAATCTTTCTTTCGGCTTGGGATAAAGCCTATGCTGTAAGTGAAACTTCAGAACACGGAACTCGTAAAAGTTTACAATTTTTTGGAAAAGACGGTTTAGCCATTCACAAAATTTATTTAACAACTGACAGCAATGAAGAAGCTTTTGATGCTTTGGTTGAAAAATACAAATCAGAAAATCAAGAAACAACCGAATCTACCACAGAAGTTCCGGCTGTTGCCAATGAAAAACCGGATGCTGAAATTGATGTAGAAGGATTTCAAAAAGCGTGGATTGAGTTGAAAGATACGCACGAATTTTTTGGCATGTTGAAGAAATTCGGTGTAACCAGAACCCAAGCTTTACGTTTGGCTCCCAACGATTATTTTGCAAAAAAAGTAGAAAAAGAAGTGATTGTAACTTTGTTAGAAGAAGCTGCCAAGCAAAAATTACCTATTATGGTTTTTGTTGGAAATCGAGGAAACATTCAAATTCACACCGGAACCGTTCGCAAAACCATGTGGCACGGCACTTGGTTCAATGTTATGGATCCGGATTTCAATTTGCATTTAGATATGTCAAAAATTGCACAAACTTATATTGTTAGGAAACCAACGGAAGATGGTGTTGTTACTGCCGTTGAGGTTTTCAATGAAAAAGGCGACATTATTGTGCAGTTTTTTGGAAAAAGAAAACCGGGGATTCCTGAGTTGGAGGGTTGGAGAGAGATTGTGGCGGGGTTGTAATGTGGCAATTGGTCAATGTGTCAATTAGTCAATTAGTCAATTAGTCAATGTGTCAATTAGTCAATGAGGCGATGTGTCAATTTGATTACATAGTACAAAAAACAGTCAGATAAATTAATTATTTGACTGTTTTTGTTTTTTAGTATTTGTAATGAGAAGTTGAAATTTCACAAATTCTTTCCTCTGTTTCAGAAAATAAATTCACTATCTATTGATGTCATTCCCCAGCATATTTTCTTCCGGACGTTGAATTCTGCCTTTTGAATTGTACGGAAATTTTTTGGTATGGATTGAAATCATCGTTTCCGGATTGTCGCCATCATAATCAATGATTTGAATTTTTTCGTTTTTAAATAAGGAGTAACCGCCGTATTCTTTCGGTAATTCTTCGGCAATAATCCATTGGTTATTTTGCCAGAAGTGATATACTTCTTCCCGTAAATCATAATACACTCTCATATTCGGATAATAATGATAACGAATAGCTAGCCCTGTGGTTTTACTGGTTTCAAGAACAACTTCTTTTTTGTTTTCTTTCTTAGTAACCGTTTTTGGGTCTGTTGGATCTGTGGTTGTTGCCCATGAATTCGTAGTACATGTGCAAATAATAGCGATGAATAGTAGTAAATTTTTCATAGTTATTTGATTTAATTTGTACAT
>JAUXNR010000308.1 GCA_030682755.1 Flavobacterium sp. | reverse complement strand
CCGGATGCATTTGCAAAAACGGATGAAGAAAAAATGGAAACTATAGAAAAACATTTTAAAATTATCATGGAAGAAATGGGTCTTGATATGACTGATGATAGTTTGAAAGGTACGCCACACAGGGTTGCAAAAATGTTTATTCAGGAAATCTTTAGTGGCTTAAATCCTGCGAATAAACCAAAAATTTCTGTTTTTGATAATTCGTATCATTATGATAAAATGTTGGTTGAAGCTAATATTAGTTTCAATTCCACTTGTGAACATCATTTTTTACCAATCATCGGTAAAGCTCATATTGGATATGTATCTAACGGAAAAGTTATCGGATTGTCAAAATTGAATCGCATTGTAGATTATTATGCACGTCGTCCGCAAGTTCAGGAGCGAATGATTATGCAGATTTTCAATGAATTAAAAACGGTTTTGAATACAGAAGATGTTATTGTTGTTGTAGAAGCTGAACATTTATGCGTATCAAGTCGCGGTATAAAAGACAGTTCCAGTTATACATCAACCATTCAATATGGTGGAATTTTCAAAGAAAAAGAGAATCGTAACGACTTTTTTAATTTAATGAAACAAGATAAATAATTTGGCATTACATTTGTCTATACCGGATTTAAAAACCTTAAAATGACAGATGAAATTCAAATAAAAGAAACAAAATCCAATAAAAATAGGGATTTAGTTTTAAGTCTATTATTTGATGGTATTGGGATGCTAACTTATTTGATTCCAGTACTTGCTGAATTTACTGATTTAATTTGGGCACCCATTGCAGGATTGCTTTTATTGCGAATGTACAAAGGCACGGTTGGTACAGTAGGGGGTATTATTGTTTTTATTGAAGAATTATTACCCGGATTGGATTTTATTCCTACGTTTACTTTAACTTGGGTTTATACTTATTTAATTAAGAAGAAGTAAGAATTGAGAAAATAGAAGAAAGAAAAATAAAATAAAAAAGGCTTCAAAATAAATGAAGCTTTTTTTTTTACCTCAGAACCACAGCACCTTAAAACGTTACTCCTCTCTCTTTTCAAACCAATCCGCTATAAATCCAAGTTTCATACTACGCAGCATTTTCTTTTCAAACCACCAAAAAAAGGTAAATTGTCCAAACAGAAAACCGGTTACAACTAATAGCACTTGATAAATTGGAAAAATTGCAATCAAGCGAACGGGTAAGTAAAAATATCCTAAGTTATCTTTAGTAAGACCAATCCAATTGGTGAAAGGTTTTGATAAGTAAGCAGATAAAGATCCGGTGATTGCAAAAACAATGAATATAATTACTAATTGAAAATTTGAGGAAATTCCCCAACGTTCTTTGAGTTTTTTCATAAAAAAGAGTAGGTAATTAGAGGTGTTTTTAGTTTAAAGAAATGGGTTTTAGTTGAGATATTTTTGATATGATTAAATCCTTGCTTGAAAACCACCAAGCTTTTGTTTATAGGTTAGTTGAAAATATACCAGATAGTTATACAATAAGTAATTTACTTCATATCCATAATCAATACCTCTTCTGTAATCAATTTGCATAGGATAAAGATTAGGGTCATATCGAAACGATTGAAGAACTCTACTATTGTATTCAATAACCCATACATTATTTCTAGCTTCTAAATATGATTGCGAATAATAATCACGGGGCATTGCTCTACTTGCTAACCAAGCATTAAATCCCGGCTCAATTATAATGACTTCATATTCAATTTCATCATTAGCAATACGTACGGTGTCATTTACCGCTGTGTTATTGTCAGCGGTTTGTGTTTTGGGATTATAAGATGTACTACAGCTTATAATAAAAAAACTTAATACTATTATGAGAAGACTCCATTTCATCATATAAAGATAGTAAAACAAACAATTTTATAATAGGATGATATGAAAAAATCACCAAAGAGTGGTGATTTTAACTATTCTAATCAGGATTGAAGAACTTTAAAATTGACTTTTGTAATCTATTTGAAATCAAAAATCATTATTTTTCAGTTTTCAACAAACTTATAATTTGCTCTGCCAATTCAGTTCCAATTCTATCCTGAGCTTCTTCCGTTGCAGCACCAATGTGCGGAGTCAAAGATATTTTTGGATGCATTAGAATTTTAATTTCCGGTGTTGGTTCGTTTTCAAAAACATCCAGACCTGCGAAAAGCACTTTACCTTCATCCAAAGCTTCGATTAAAGCTACTTCATCAATAACTCCTCCGCGAGCTGCGTTTACAATCCCAACATTGTCTTTCATTATTTTGAATTCTTCGCTACCAATTACATAACCATCTTGTGCAGGAACATGTAAGGTGATAAAGTCAGAATGTTTCAATAAATCTTCCATTGGTTCGGTCACAATATCCACATTAATAAACTGACCGTTATAGAAATCAACTCTTATCACGGCCTCACCTACATATTTATCGGAAGCAATGACTTTCATTCCCAATCCTAAAGCCATTTTGGCTACGGCTTGACCAATTCTTCCAAAACCGATAATTCCTAATGTTTTGCCACGCAACTCAATTCCATTTGCGTAAGCTTTCTTCAATCCGTCAAAATTGGTGTCGCCTTCTAACGGCATATTTCTATTGGCATCATGCAAAAAACGAACACCTGAAAACAAATGTGCAAAAACCAATTCTGCTACTGATTCAGAGGAAGATGCAGGAGTGTTTATGACGTGAATTCCTTTTTCACGAGCATAAGTCACATCAATATTATCCATTCCAACACCACCACGACCGATGATTTTTAAACTCGGACAATTGTCGATAATATCTTTTCTGACTTTTGTTGCACTTCTTACCAAAATCACACTTATGTGATTAGCATTGATAAAATTGGCCACTTGCTCTTGTGCTACTTTGGTTGTAATTACTTCAAATCCTCCTTGTTCTAAGGCTTTAATTCCGCTTGGAGAAATTCCGTCGTTGGCTAGTACTTTCATTTTTTTAAGGTTCTAAGGTTCTGAGGGACTAAGGCTCTAAGTTGCTAAGTAGCTCAGAACTTATATTTATAAATTAATCTTTCTTCTTTTCTATTCTCTAACTTCTAACTTCCAATTCCTTCATAACGTCCACCAAAACCTGAACGCTTTCCAAAGGAAGAGCATTATACATCGAAGCTCTGTAACCACCAACCGAACGATGACCTGGTAATCCGGAAATTCCTGCATCTTTCCATAGTTTGTCAAAAATAGGAGCGTGGGCTTCGTCATTTAATAAAAAAGTAGCGTTCATATTACTTCTGAATTCAGCAACAGCTGTTCCTTTGAATAATGGATTGCGGTCGATTTCTGTATATAATAAATTTGCTTTTGCTTCATTTACTTTTTCAATGGCGGCAATTCCGCCTAAATTTTTCAACCATTGTAAGGTTAAAAGTGAGGCATAAACCGGAAAAACGGCAGGTGTGTTATACATAC
>JAUXNR010000289.1 GCA_030682755.1 Flavobacterium sp. | reverse complement strand
ATATGTTTCATGTGCACTCTAATTTGGTGAGTTCTCCCTGTTTCTAATTTACAACTCACAAGTGTCACATAACCAAAACGCTCTACTACTTTATAATGTGTTACGGCCGGTTTACCTTCTCCATCAGGAAAAACAGACATTTGCATTCTGTCTTTAACATGTCTGGCGATATCTCCGGAAATGGTTCCTTCGTCTTCTGCAACATTTCCCCAAACTAAGGCCACATATTCTCTTTCAGAAGTTTTATCAGCAAATTGCTTGGTAAGATGAGCCATTGCTAACTCCGTTTTTGCAACCACCAACAAACCCGTGGTATCTTTATCAATTCGATGCACTAAACCGGGACGTTCAGAACTATTCATTGGTAAATTTTCAAAATGATATGCTAAAGCATTCACTAAGGTGCCTGAATAATTTCCGTGACCGGGATGTACCACCATTCCGGCAGGTTTGTTTACAACCAACAACTGATCATCTTCAAAAACTATATCTAACGGAATGTTTTCAGGCTCTAACAAACGCTCATAAGGCGGATGAGTCAATAAAACACGAACCACGTCTGAAGCTTTTACTTTGTGATTTGATTTTACCGCAACGTCATTCACATAAATATTGCCGGCTGCTGCAGCTTGTTGGATTTTATTTCGAGTAGCATTTTCAACTAAATTCATTAAAAATTTATCTACTCTGAGCGGTGCTTGACCTTTTCCGGCTTCAAATCGAAAATGTTCATATAATTCGTCTTCTAAATCAGCGTCTATTTCGATATTCAAGTCTTTAGTCATTATCTATATTTATTTGCAAACTGTCAATTGTTTCTTCATCAAAACCTATTTTTCCGTCACCTAAAACCAAATCAATTTTAGTAGTCTTCATGACTTTTGTGCCCGGTTTAACCAATTTTCCGTCAATTCTCATTTCCAAAACCATGTCTTTTCCCAAATAAGGTTTATAAGTAACTTCACCCAATTCCAATCCTAAAACCCTAAGATTAGGTTCAACTTGGCGGAATGTTTTTTCAATCATATCCGGCAAAGTAACATAGGCATAATTATCGCTGTTTATTTTTAAATAAATTTTTCGGTCTTCTTTCACCTTTGAACCGGGTTTTGGTTCTTGCATCACCACACCAAACTTTGTAAACTCACTGTTGTAGTCAACCGTATCCAAAACAACATAGTCTAAATCTAACTCGTCAAGTTTTTCTTCCACTTGATCCATTGTCATGTTGGCTAGATTGGGAACAATTATTTCTTGTCCGTGATTGGTAATAAAAGAAAGCATATTCAATACTAAAACAATTACTAAAACTAAAATTGTTACAGCGATTATTACTTGTCTTAAAAAAATTTTGCTGGTGATATATTTACGTAAACTCATTTTTTTTATTTGTAGCAAAGATATAAAAATAGGAATGGTTTTTTCTTTCCTTAAATAATGATATTTTTGTTGTATAATCTTTAAAAATAAACAAACGTAACTAAATGAAAAATGTTGCTATCATCATGGGTGGTTATTCAAGCGAATATAAAATCTCATTAACCAGTGGAAATGTAGTCTATACCTATTTGGACAAAACAAAATTTTCACCTTATCGCATTCATATTTTTAAAGACAAATGGGTTTGTGTGACAGATGACGAACAAGAATATCCAATCAATAAGAACGATTTTTCGGCGACCATTGGTTCTGAAAAAATCACCTTCGATGTTGTTTTTAACGCCATTCACGGCACTCCCGGGGAAAATGGTTTGATGCAAGCTTATTTTGAATTGTTAGGCATTCCGCAAACCAGTTGTGATTATTATCAAGCGGCACTGACGTTTAATAAACGTGATTTGTTATCGGTTTTGAAACCTTATGGCATTAAAACGGCCACTTCTTTTTATTTGAATTTGGGAGACAACATAAATCCATCTGAAATTATTGAAAAAGTAGGATTGCCTTGTTTTGTAAAGCCCAATAAATCGGGTTCCAGTTTCGGAATTTCAAAAGTAAAAACTATTGAAGAGTTACTTCCTGCGATTCAAAATGCCTATAAAGAAGATAATGAAATCATTATTGAAAGTTTTTTAGACGGCATGGAAGTTTCGGTTGGCGTAATTAATTTTAAAGGAAAAATCACTGTTTTACCCATCACGGAAATTGTTTCAGAAAATGACTTTTTTGATTATGAAGCCAAATATTTGGGAAAATCTTCCGAAATTACTCCGGCAAGAATATCAAAGGAGTTGCAATTAAAAATTGAAACTGTGGCCAAAAGAGCGTATGAAATATTAAAAATGAAAGGTTTTTCCAGAAGTGAATTCATCATAGTTAATGGCGAGCCTCATATGTTGGAGATGAATACCATTCCGGGATTAACCACAGAAAGTATTTTGCCTCAGCAAGCTCGTGAAGCTGGTATTTCACTTCCTGACTTGTTTGAGAATGCTATTGAATTGGCTTTAGTTAAATAAAACATTTTTTGCTAACTTTATAAAAATTAAATCAAAATGGTTGACTATAAAAAATATATAACAATACATCCAGAAACACGATTTGGAAAGCCTACTGTTATTGGAACGAGGATAACTGTTTACGATGTTTTAAATTTGTTAGCAAATGGAATGACTATAAATGAAATTATTCATGATTTTCCAGAACTAAATGAAAATCAAATTAAGGCATGTCTTTCTTACGCTGATTGAAAACATTAAATTCAAACTGATTTAATTACTTCAGAGGAATACTCAGAAATTACCTGTTTGGAAATCAAAAAAAAAATAAAATGAAAAAAGCAATATTCCCAGGTTCATTTGATCCGATTACCAACGGACATTACGATATTATCAAAAGAGGTGTTTCACTTTTTGACGAGGTAATTGTGGCCATTGGTGTGAACGCCGAAAAAAAATATATGTTTTCGTTAACACAACGAAAAAGCTTTATTGAAGAAGCTTTTAAAGCGTATCCAAAAGTTCGCGTGATTACTTATGAAGGATTGACTATTGATTTGTGCAAAAAAGAAAAAGCAGAATTTATTTTGCGTGGTTTACGCAATCCCGCAGATTTTGAATTTGAAAAAGCTATTGCACATACCAACCGAAAATTGTCAAAGATTGAAACGGTGTTTTTATTAACTGCTTCACAAACGTCTTATATTAGCTCAAGTATTGTTCGTGATGTGATTCGAAATGGTGGTGATTATAGTGTTTTGGTTCCGGAATCGGTTAAAGTTTAAGGGTTTAA
>JAUXNR010000288.1 GCA_030682755.1 Flavobacterium sp. | reverse complement strand
AAGGGAATAAAATTATAAGGTGCCTTAGCTTCCCGATTTTCTGAAATCGGAGACACTTGGTAGTGGTAGAAGTTGGTTAAATCAACTTCTTTTAAATATTCGGATTTCGGTTTTTCTTCCACTTTAACACCTGCAGTTTTTAATTCGGATAAATCTTTTAGGATTTTTTCATTTTTCTTTTTCTGCTTTCCCATTTTAATTTCCTTCTATCGGTTTATTATCAATTCCGAAAGTAAAATCAACAAACCGGCAGTCAATATAACCGGCTTGCCCGAGTTTGTTATAATCAATGTAGTTTCTTGTTTTAATTTTTACTCTGTTCTTCTCTGCATCTACACTCTTAATTTCAAATGAAAGAATTATTTCGGTCCCACGTGTTTCAGTAAGAGAAGTAAATCCATTTTCAACTTTACCGGTTGTTCCGAATAAAACCTGGTTAGCTTCGATTACATTCTTTATTTCGGCACCATGGTCATCAATTCTAAACCTCGCTTTCCATTTACCTTCAGTCCGCCAGATGAAAAGCTCCCTATTATTATTAAATAATCTCAGTTTTTGAATGAATTTTGGATCGAAAGGCTTTTCACCATTCATAAAAATAATTTTATCATCTTTAAATTTCCTAATAATTACTGTATAATCGAGATAGGCAACAATATATCCATCTTGAGCGAAGTTTTTCGATAGGAAACTTTCAAATGAGTTATAATCAGATACAGGTACTTCGTCGTATCGATCAACTTTTGTCTTAACCGGAAATAACTTTAAGCCATGCTTTGAGATTTCATTATTCTTCATTTTTTCACCTCGTAATTATTTAGTGCTTCAACGAATTTTTGAAGTTCTTTTTCAAGTTCGTTCTTTTTATCTTCTGATAAAATATTTTCCTCTGTTATTTGGATTTTTGTTTCATTCCCAAAGTATAAATCAGCAGAAACACCTTCCAACACACCACGTCCAACATTCTTTTCTCCCCCGATAGGGAGATCACTCGTCCACAAATCTTTCAACACTAAAAGGATAAGTCCAATCTCGTAATCTTGAGGTTCTCGAATGCACATTTTTATGTTAATCACTTTATCATGATTAGTTTTATTTTTTCTAAACAGCGGCATCGAATCAAAAAGAGCACCTTGCATAGTTCCGCCTGTAAATCTATCAATTTTGATTCTGGTCTGCTGTTCAGCTATAAATTTATCCTTAATGTCATTGTCCAATATTCTCTCTTCAACAAGAATCCTACTTCGCCTTGCTTCTTTTTTCTTTTCATCTACAAATCCAAATAAGGAATTATAAATTTGTTCAACTTTATCGTTATCGAATTTTGTCCTTAAGATTTTTTCTGCACGTGAACTAATCACTCCTTTTAGACCAGTCCCAGGAAGGATGTATTCACCATTTGATTGAATATGAGTTGCATCGGGAGCTGAAGGATCGGTTGAATATGATCGACTGATGAGTGATGTTTTAAGATCGAACCAGGCATCAATTATGAATTCTTTGTACTTGAGATCAAACTTATCTGTTAAGTTGACTTTATTTCCTTCTTCTTTCTTAAAATATTTTAGAACATCTGCTTTTTTAGAAAAATCATACTCAAACAAACCTGCATTTTTTAGAATAATTTTCCCAAGCCCGCTTTGTGTTTTTGCGCCAATTCTAACTTTCGAGTTCTCCAACTCATATTTTATCGTATTAAGCATTTTCTTTATAAATTTTTCATTGTCGGTATTATATTGAGCACTGAGTTTTGAAGAAAATTGGACGGCTCTTTCAACGACTTCAAAGTCAAATTTACCACCTGATTCAGCCATACCGTTTTTTCGGTTTATCCTAACTCCGTCTCTAACCGTTATTTCGTGAGCATTCATAGAAAGAAGGTCTGAACAACTCAAGTTGCTTTGTCTGGATTCATTAACTTCTGAATAACCCCAAAACATTTTCCAATTATTATCTTTAACATCAGATTCAATTGACTTCAAATGCTCCTTCAGTACACCAACAAATGATGTGGCAGGAATAAATGGATTACCGCCAACATCCCTTAGAATGTCAATATCGGAATTTTCATTATCTCCACTTCCGATAAGCATTGGAGTTTGAAGCTCAATAATACCTTTAAGAACAAACATTCCCTTTTTTCTCTCATTATTGGATTTTGTTTGGTCAATCATTTAAACCTCCATTTTCTTTAAGGATTTTCTGAGCGCTGAAAAGAAAGTAAGAAAGTATTCCTTATAAAGTTTGTTGTTAAAGTTTATATCAGCTTCAACTTTATAGGAAATATCTTTTAATATTTCTTTCACTTTTGTCATATTAACATTTTCTAATATTTTACTTGAAGTAATGTCATTCATATTCACCAGCCAATCATAAAAGCTGTTTCCTCTCATTCTACATTCTTCCAACTTTTCTTTAGCAGCTTTTCTCAGTAGTTCAAGTTTTTCATTAAACTTATTTTTATCCTCGCTTCCTTTGACAAAAGATTCCAACCTGCTGACAAGCGACTTTGATTTAGCAAGAGATTTTTTATCGGTAAATGAATTCTCATCGTTGATAGCATTATATCTTGCTTGTTTGACGAGTATATCCTGAACGATCATCTTCATTTTTTCTTTGGTAATATCGGGTATAGATTGTGATGGTTTTGAAAATAACATTTTTTGTTCAGCACGATTGTTAGATGTTTTTAATTCATTCTTTTGATAATTAAAAAGTATTCTGCCGTATCCTTCATTTCTTCTTTCACCTATTCCCTTCTTTTGGAGCTCCACCAACATAGTTTTATTTGCATTAGTAATACCTGTCAACTTAAAGCAAGAACCGGCTTTGAAGGAGATTTCGGAGGGGCGCTTCAATTTCCAGACCGAAACATAA
>JAUXNR010000281.1 GCA_030682755.1 Flavobacterium sp. | reverse complement strand
CAAGTTAAAGCTTGGGATTTTTGATTTATCGAATGTCTTGATTTAAAATCAAATCAATATAGAGATTAACTTTATCTTTTAACTCTTTTCTATGGGTTATAAAATCAAGGAAACCATGTTCTAATAAGAATTCCGATGTTTGAAATCCTTCCGGCAAGTCTTTTCCTGTGGTGTCTTTAACAACGCGTGGCCCTGCAAAACCAATTAAGGCTCCGGGTTCACCAATGTTAATGTCTCCTAACATAGCATAAGATGCCGTGGTTCCTCCGGTTGTTGGATCTGTACAAAGTGAAATATATGGAATTCCAGCTTCAGCCAGTTGAGCTAATTTGGCTGAGGTTTTTGCCAATTGCATCAAAGAATACGCAGCTTCCATCATTCGTGCACCACCTGATTTTGAAATCATCATAAATGGGACTTTATTTTTAATGGAATAATCAATTCCTCTTGCAATTTTTTCTCCTACCACAGCACCCATTGAACCCCCAATAAATGCAAAATCCATACAACAAACTACTAAGTCATTTCCTTTTGATTTTCCAACAGCCGTTCTAACCGCATCTTTCAGTCCGGTTTTTTCCATCACATCTTTTAAACGATCAGAATACTTTTTTGTATCCGTAAATTTTAAAGGATCTTTTGAGGTCATCTTTGCATCCAATTCTTTAAAATCATCGTCAAAAAGAATGCTGAAATATTCTGCACTTCCAATTCTTACATGAAAATCATCTTCTGGACTTACCCATAAATTTTTGGCTAATTCATCCTGATCAACAATTTTTCCGGTTGGGGATTTATACCATAATCCTTTTGGCACATCTTTCTTATCTTCTGTAGCCGTTTGAATTCCTTTTTCTGTTCTTTTAAACCAAGCCATATTTTAAGTATTCAGTGTTCAGTAATTAGTATTCAGTTTTATAGTGTATTCACATTGTTTAAATCAGCAAAAGCTTGCTCTAAACGTTTGTTGAAAGTCATTTCACCCTCACGAATCCATTTTCTTGGGTCATAATGTTTTTTGTTTGGTGAATCTGCTCCGTCCGGACTTCCGATTTGAGTTTTCAAATAATCAATTTTTGAAGTCATATAATCACGAATTCCTTCAGTGAAAGCGAATTGTAAATCGGTGTCAATGTTCATTTTAATTACACCATAGGATATGGCCTCTCTGATTTCTTCCAATGTTGATCCGGATCCACCATGGAATACGAAATCAATCGGGTTTGAAATAGTATTGAATTTATTTTGAACAAATTCCTGAGAGTTTTTCAAAATTACCGGAGTTAATTTTACGTTACCCGGTTTATAAACGCCGTGTACGTTTCCGAAAGCAGCAGCAATTGTGAATTTAGGACTTACCTTCATTAATTCTTCATAAGCATAAGCCACTTCTTCAGGTTGTGTGTATAATTTTGAACTGTCAACATCTGTATTGTCTACGCCATCTTCTTCACCACCTGTAACTCCTAATTCAATTTCTAAAGTCATGCCCATTTTGCTCATTCTAGCCAAGTATTCTTTACAAATATGAATGTTTTCTTCCAATGGTTCTTCTGATAAATCAATCATGTGCGAAGAAAACAGTGGTTTTCCTGTTTCAGCAAAATGTTTTTCAGAAGCATCTAATAAACCATCAATCCAAGGCAATAAATTTTTAGCACAATGGTCAGTATGTAAAATGACAGTGGCACCATAAGCTTCTGCCAAAGTATGAATGTGTTTTGCTCCTGCAATTCCACCTAAAATAGCCGCTTTTTGACCTTCATTAGACAAACCTTTTCCGGCATTATAAATTGCACCACCATTAGAAAATTGGATAATAACCGGTGCATTTAATTTTGCTGCGGTTTCCAAAACCCCATTGATGGAGCTTGAACCTATAACATTTACGGCTGGTAAAGCAAAACCTTTGGCTTTGGCATAATTGAAAATTGCTTGAACATCATCTCCGGTTGCAACTCCAGGTTTTATTAAATGACTCATATATGTATTAGTTTAGTTAGCCTACAAAAATAGTAAATCTGAATTTAGAATGGATAATTTATACCAATATTTAGCACCGAGCTTTTAAAATTAAAATCTTTCATCCACCTTCTGTATTCGTCATTTGCCGGATTATAGGTTTTAAATCCTAAATCAAAACGAACCACAAAAAAGCTGAAATCATATCGTGTTCCAATTCCTGTTCCCAACGCAATATCTTTCAGTGATGCTATTCCGGTAAACTGTGCTCCATCTAAGGTAACATTGTCTAGAAAATTCCAAATGTTTCCCAAGTCAGCAAAAAAAGCACCTCTAAAGTTTCCAAAAAGTTTGAATCGGTATTCTGCATTAAAAGCTAATTTTAAATTTGCTTCATTAAAGTCATTTATGGCACCGCTGCTTCCGGGACCCAGACTATAAGGTCTCCAAGCTCTGTTGTCATTTGTTCCTCCGGCAAAGTAACTTCTTGAAAAAGGAATACTGTTTGAATTGCCATATGGAATGGCTACACCCGCAAATGTTCTTGTGGCAAAAACCCGATTTCTTTTTAAATCCCAATGTTTGATAAATTCAAACTCTGTTTTGATGTATTGTGAATATTCAACATCAAAAAAAGTAGAACTTCCTTCAGAGATTAAAGGTTCGTTAATAGTTCTTGATAACAAGGACAAAAGATTTCCGGCTGATTCTACTTTGGCTTTAAGAATATAAAAATTATTAAGCAAAAGTGATGTTTTGGTTGATTTTGTATAACTGTAACTTGAAGCTACAATTAGGTTGTTTTCAGTCAAACGCGTTTTTCGTTCATCTATACCACGAATGGTTCTAAAATCATCAGGTGTGGTGAAAACAGAAGGATTAGGCCCCAAAACATCATTCAGGAAACCATTTGTTCCGGATTCAATAATAAGGTTGTTGTCGGAGTTAAAATAATCCGGATTAACTTGATTGCTGTATTCGTCTGCAATGTTATTTAAAGCATTGTAGGAAGACCCATAGACTTCAAAATAACGGTCAATTCTAAGGTTTTTTACATATTGGATGTTAAACAAGTCAAACCTAACCGTATTAAAACGTTTCGGACTCCAGTTATAAGTCAAGGAGCTCGTGAAGTTTTCTTTGTCTAATCCAATGTTTTTTTGTTTTGCAAAACCGACTCCAAAATTAGTTGAAGGAATCATGCTTTTCGGAATAATCTTGTCAGTATTGAACGGAAAAAATATTCTTGGAAAATTAAGTTTTGCATCTACACCAACTTCAGAGATGTTAAAAAAATTATCGTTTGAACCGGCTAAATCTCTAGAAGAACCAACAGTTCCTTTTACAGCAAATTCAAATGTTTCAGCTCCGTTAAATACATTTCTGATAGTCAAAGAAGTGTTTCCGGTTATTCCAAAATCTTGAATATTGGAATGGGTAAAATCCACTGCAGCTAACAGGCTGTATTTTTTTCTGGGGTTCAAATAGATATTAGCAATTAATTTATCTGAAACGGTATCTCTGGTGTCTTCAATATATTGTATGGTGGGATAATTAAAGACTTTTAAATTGCTTAAATAACGATTGGTTAAGGTATTTTGATAATCAGCATAAACACCACCTTTATTAATAAACACCGCATCTGTAATAGCTTTTGGTTTGTATTTCAATTTATCAGTGCTGTATAAATTGAAACCTTTGTAAGTAACGCTGTCTGCAACTTTTATTTTGTTTCTTGAAGACGGACTGTCAGTATAAATGTTTACCTCACTAATTTTGTAAACTTTAAAAGGAACGGTTAAAATTGTGTCTCCTTTTCTGTAATTATAATCAGAGATTTCAACAGTAATGTTTGGTTTTTTTCCGGTTCCAATGGTGTCAATATCAAAATTTATATAATTCTGTTGAAAATTATAAACACCATTGTTTCTAAAATAGGAAGTTAACCTGTTTCTTTCATCATTGAAATTATCAGTTCTAAATTGTGTTCCGGATTTTATCAAGGAATTTTTCTCTGTAATTTGATAAAGCGAATCAATGGCAGGAGTTGAAATTGCAGTTTTAATAGAATCTATAATATAAGGTTGACCAAGCGAGACATCATAAGTAATCTTACCTTTTTTTATACCAACACTGTCGGTTTTGGACGAAGTTGCAACATCAAAATAACCATTGTTAAAATAATAATTATACAAACGAAGTGCACTTTTTTTAGTTTTTTCATCGTCAATTATCTCCGGAGCTTCTCCGCTGCTTTTCAAAAAATTATGTATTCCTTTATACATAAAAGATTCTCCTAACCTGTAAACTTGTTTTTCTGAAATAAACTTTTTTGTTCTCTCAAAACGAACCGGATCATCAATAAATCGGGCTCTAAACATAGAATCAGGATTTGGTTTAGCTAAATTATAAACCAAAAGACTTATGGGAATTCTTAAAATTCTGGTATTTGGCTTTTGAAGTAGTAACTCGTTGATGTTTTCTTGTTTGGCAGTAGTGCCGTCTACAACGATTTCGGTATTTACAAGTAGGCTTTTGCCGTCCGGAACTCTTTTTACAGTGTTACACGAATAAATTAATATCGTTATTACTATTAATAATACTATTTTTGTGACTCTGCTTTTCAAGTAATAGGATAATTTTAGTCAAAAGTACATTTTTTCCATGGTTAGTAAAAACCAAATAAAGTTAATAATAAGTTTAAGACAAAAAAAATTCAGAATTGAACATCAAATGTTTTTTGCTGAGGGTTTTAAAGTCATTTCTGAGTGTGTTAATTCTGGCTATGAGTTGATGCAATTATATACAACAGATTTAAATTTATTCAAAGAGGAAGAACATAAAACGGAATTAATTTCTGAACAGGAATTAAAAAAAATTAGTGCTCTGGTCACGCCAAATGCTTGTTTGGCAGTTTTTAGAATTCCCAAACCAAAAAAAATTGAAGATACAGGTTTGCTTATAGCTTTAGATGATATCAGAGATCCCGGAAATTTAGGTACTATAATAAGGCTTTGTGATTGGTTTGGAGTTGAACAATTGTTTTGTTCAGAAAACACAGTTGATGTGTATAATCCAAAAGTAATTCAAGCAACAATGGGCTCAATATCAAGAGTTTCTGTTGTTTATGGAGATTTATACAACTTTATAGCCACAACCAAACGCCCTGTTTACGGAACTTTTATGGACAGCAAATCCATTTATACAGAAGAATTCCCTAAAGATGCCATTATTGTGATGGGCAATGAATCAAATGGAATTTCAAGAGAGATTGAAAAGTTAATTCAATATAAAATTACAATTCCGAGATTTGGAAAAATTCAAAAAACGGAAAGTTTAAATGTTGCCACAGCAACCGGAATCATTTTAAGCGAGGTGCAACGAAAATTTAATGGAATGTAAAATTAATGAAAACGCCTCTTGTTTTCATTGCATCAACAGTGCCCGTCCATGGACTATTGGGGTCATTATCCCGAATCATTTCATCGTTAAAGCTAAAAACGCCTCTAATGGAAGGGGAAAATTTGAAGTATTCAAAATACAAATCAACGCCAAAGCCCATTTCATAATTGGTTGACCATTTGTTCATTCTGAATCGGTTGTTGGAATTGTCATCCTGTGCTTTTGCATTACTGGATAAATTTAACGCAGCAGAAACACCTCCAACCAAATAAGGCTTAAAGTTTCCAATCCGTTTTGAAGAAAATTTAACCAATAAAGGAAAATGGATATAGGTTGATTTTACTTCACGTAAAGCATCAAATTCATTTTGAATTAAGGGATATTTTAAATTTCGTTGCGTATAATATAATCCCGGTTCAAACCGCAAATCCACATATTCATGTAATCTGAGATTACCAACTAAACCAACATTGAAGCCTGTTGTCCCTTCTACAATTATATCTGTTGTTTCTTCAGTATAATCAAATTTAAAGTCATAGAAATTAAAACCAAGAAAATAGCCCCAGTGAACTCTTTGTTTGTCAAAGTTTTCAAGATTAATAATAGGGTCTTTTGAGAACATTCCTGTGGACTGAGAATGACCATTTATAAAAACGAACAGAAATAAAAAGAAAACTACTTTTTTCATACGATTATTTAGAAGCACTATATATTGTTGCAACACCAAACGTTTGAGGTTCGGAAACAACATTTATAAACCCAATATTACGCAAAATATTGTTCAAAGCTTCACCGTATGGAAAAACTGATGCAGATTCTGATAAATAGGCATAGGCAGAATTGTCTCTTGAGAAGAGTTTTCCAATTAATGGGAGTATGTTTTTGGTATAGAGTTTATAACCTTGTTTAAAAGGAAATCTTTCAGGAACTGATGTTTCCAAAATAACAAAAATTCCGTTGGGTTTCAAAACTCTTTTAATTTCAGACAATCCTTTTTCAAGATTTTCAAAATTTCTAACGCCAAATGCAACGGTTATGGCGTCAAAGGAATTATCTTCAAATGGCATATTTTCAGAATCGCCCAATACCATACTTATTTTTTCAGACAAATTCTTTTTCTCGATTTTCTTTTTACCAACTTCCAGCATTCCGGCCGAAATGTCTAAACCAATAATCTTTTTTGCTGAAGTGTTAGCCATTAAAATTGCTAAATCTCCAGTGCCTGTTGCAATGTCAAGTATGTTTTCAGGATTAGTATTTGCAACTAATTTTAAAACTTTTTTACGCCATTTGATATCCGTTCCAAATGAAATCACACGATTAAGTCCGTCATAATTATCAGAAATGGTATCAAACATTTGAGCAACTTGCTCTTTTTTGCCTAATGAAGAATCTTTATATGGGGTTACTTTTTCTGACATACATTCAATTTTTGACAAAGATAATGCATTATATAAGTTTAACAAGTTGTAATGCATTTATTCTGTTTAATTATTTTCACAAAACAATAAACAAGGCATCCTTAAATTTAGGGATAAAAAAATATCCTTAAATGTGGGTATTGTGAGATTGGGTTGATTTGAGCAATTTTACCAAAGAATCAAAATAGTTAAGGTATGTTAACAAGAGTTATTAAAACAGAAATCAAGTGGTTGCTTTTGGCACTGGTGATTACTTGTGTTTTAGTTAGCAGTATCAACAGCACTGCTTTAATAGGCAATGTTGACTCAAATGTGTCAAATACGTTCTTAGGGTTAAATTTGTTTTTGGAAATTTTAGTTTTTTTTGCCTTTAGTACCTTTGTGGTATTTGGTGTTAAAGGCTTTTTTGAGATGTATTCTCAAAAGTTTGCCAATGTCATTATCTTCTTTTCAGGAATATTTTTGGCAGTGGTGATATTTATTTTAAGTTATCAGATACTTACGCTAGAATAACCTTATTAACAGCTTTAATGATTCAAAAACATCCCAATTACGGGATGTTTTTTTTTGTATAAGTTTGATACGTAAAATCAAATTTGTGTTTTTCATCTTTAGGATGATATTCTTCAAGAATTAAATCCCACTCTGTCTCAAAAATTTCAGGGAAAAAAGTGTCAGCTTCAAAAGAATGGTGCACTTTGGTTAGTTCAATTTTGTCAGCTATTGCCATGGATTGAGCATAAATTTCACCACCTCCAATAATATAAATGGTTTCATTTTCCGGACAAGCGGCTAGAGCTTTTTTTAAACTACTAACAATGATACAGTTTGGGGCATCATAATTTTTTTGTCTTGTAATGATTATATGAGTTCTGTTAGGAAGTGGTTTTGGGAAACTTTCAAAAGTTTTTCGCCCCATGATGATATAATGGCCTGTTGTTAGTTCTTTAAAACGTTTAAAGTCATCGGGTAAATGCCAAATCAAATCATTGTTTTTTCCCAATGCCAGATTTTCAGCTGCAGCTGCAATTATTACAATCATTATTCAACAGTGTTTGTATTTTCAGAATCAATTTTCTTTTGAAGTTGTTCAATTTTCTTATCCTGTAAAGCTATTAATCTGTCAATTTGTTCGCGTTCCCAATTTTTATTCATAAACCTATCGGTGATATAAACTTTAACGAAATGAAGGATAAAAAAGAAAAACCAAAGGGTAACTGCCCAAAGATACCAACCTTCAAATGGTTGAATGTCATAGATCTTTTCTATCAGTAGAAAAAATAAACTCCCAATTAAAAAAAGGATGAAATGATAATAAAGTCTTTTCTTTTGTTTAATTCTTCTTCTGGCGTATTCGTATTTTTCGTGTTGTTGATTATCCATTTTGAGCTTAAATTTTGAATTTAAAGGTATACTTTTTTTTGAAATCATGAAACATCTAATTAAGATATTTTAACATGAAAACGTTTTCTTATTTTTAGATTGCAATTTAATTCCTTATAAATTAACAATATAGTGAACTTTAGTGTTCTATAATACGAATATGATAAAAATGAACCTAACTATTTGAAATTCAACAATCTGTTTGTTACTTTGTGCCATAACTATTTAAATTTAAATAAGATGGCACTAAAGAAACAATTTATAAAAACTAAACCCGTTTGTAAAGTAACTTTTTCAATCGAAGCTAAAGAGGCTACTACTGCAGCAGTTGTTGGTGATTTTAACAATTGGAATCCTGCTGAAGGAGAATTGGCAAAATTAAAAAATGGAACATTCAAAGCTACTTTTGAATTACCGGCTTCTAATTCATACGAATTCCGTTATTTAGTTGATGGGGAATTCGTAAACGATGATCAAGCTGATGCTTACAAATGGAATGATTTTGCTGCTGCTGAGAATAGTGTTGTAGCTGTATAACTTTTGTTTTTAAAGAAAATTTAATCCGTTTGATTTAATCAAGCGGATTTTTTTTTGTCCAATAATCAAAAGTGATTGGAATTGAAAAGCGAACTCTAACATTTTCATTTTTGTCTCTTCCGGGTGTCATTTTAGGTAGCAGCTTTATAATTCTAATTGTTTCTTCTTCCAAGTGTTTATATGGGCCGCGAATTTTATCAATAGTCACTGAACCATCTTTTTCAATTATAAAAACCGCATAAACTCTACCTCCCTGTTTTTTTTCAACAGCTTCTTTAGGAAATTTTAAATTTGATTGAATATGTTCCTGTATTTTTTCTTGAAAACAATTAATTATTTTAGTGCCTTTTTTCTTCTCACATCCCGGAAAAATTGGTGCTTCTTCAATTTTATTAATGTTATCAATTATTCCGTCATTATCTTCTTGAGAGTAACCTATTTGAAAAGTTAACACCAATAAGAATAGTTTAAATTTAGTTATCATATTCTTTATATATTTTAAATAGCGACAACTCCCTTAATGTGCGGATGCGGATCATAACCTTCCAGCGTAAAATCATCAAACGTAAAATCGAAAATGGATTTAATTTCCGGATTTAAAATCATTTTTGGTAATGGTTTTGGCTCACGCGAAAGTTGTAATTCCAATTGTTCAATGTGGTTGTTATAAATATGAGCGTCACCAAAAGTGTGAATGAATTCTCCCGGTTGTAAATTACAAACTTGAGCAATCATTAATGTAAACAAGGCATACGATGCAATATTAAAAGGAACTCCAAGAAATATATCGGCACTACGTTGGTATAATTGGCAACTCAACTTTCCATCAGCGACATAAAATTGAAAAAAAGCATGGCAGGGAGGAAGTGCCGCTTTTCCATTCGCTACATTTTCTGCGAATGATTTGGATGTGTCCGGTAAAACAGAAGGATTCCAAGCAGAAACCAACATTCTACGGCTATTTGGATTTTTCTTCAACGTTTCGATTAATTCTGTAATTTGATCAATTTCTTCACTGTTCCAATTTCGCCATTGGTGACCGTAAACCGGACCTAAATCGCCGTTTTCATCGGCCCATTCGTCCCAAATTTTCACACCATTTTCTTTGAGATAACTGATGTTGGTTTCACCTTTGATGAACCAAAGCAATTCATGTATAATCGATTTTAAATGTAATTTTTTAGTGGTCACCATAGGAAAACCTTCGCTTAAATCAAAACGCATTTGATAACCAAAAACACTGATGGTTCCGGTTCCGGTTCTGTCACCTTTTTGTGATCCGTTTTCTAAAACATGTTTAACTAAGTCGTGGTATTGTTTCATTTTTTTTTGATTCTATAGAAGTTAAATGTTTGAACTAAATTATTCTCATAGATAAATATTATTACCGGTATACCTATAATTTCAGTAGATAAAAATATAAAACTTCCGATGAAATGATATAAGATTAAAGCAACAAATGAACTAATTACAAATCCTAAAAATATTTTATTTCTAGAAACTTTGCCATAAATGTCATTAATATGTGTTTTTTCTTTTCTCAAACAACTTTTACAAGTTGTGCCTTTAAAATCACCATACAGAATTTGATATGTTCCTCTGTCACTTTCGCGTATAGTCACTTTGTTTTCATATTTACAATGGTTACATATAAAATGATGTGTCATGAACTATCCAATAATCATCCCAGCTATAGTTGCTGATAACAAAGAAGCGATACTTCCCCCAATTACTGCTTTTAAACCAAATTCTGAAAGTGTTTTACGTTGTCCGGGAGCTAATGATCCAATTCCGCCAATTTGTATTCCGATGGATGCAAAATTTGCAAAACCACATAACATATAGGTAGCCATTATTACTGATTTGTCATACGTAAAATGAATGGTAGAAGCTACATTTTTTAATTCAGCTAATTGAATATATCCTACAAATTCAGAGGCTGCCAACTTAATTCCAAGTAATTGTCCCATCAACATAACATCTTCTGTTGCAACACCAATTAACCACATTAAAGGAGCGAATACAATTCCTAAAACGGTTTCTAATGAAAATTTAGAATAAGGAGTGTTTGCAGCAATAACGTCGTTTAAACCGGACCATCCGCCAATCCAACTTAAAGTGTAATTTATCATTGCAATAAAAGCAATAAAAACCAACAACATCGCAGCAACATTTGCTGCTAATTTTAATCCTTCTGTTGTTCCGGTTGCAATAGCATCAAGAATATTTGAGCCTATTTTTTCTTTTGAAACTTCAACATTTGTATTGATGGCTTCTGTTTGAGGATATAAAATTTTCGAAACCACAATAGCTCCGGGTGCTGCCATAACGGATGCTGCAAGTAAATGTTTGGCAAATTCCAATCGTAAAACCGGATCGTTTCCGCCTAAAAATCCAATGTAGGCCGCTAAAACTCCTCCGGCAACAGTGGCCATTCCGCCAACCATAACCAAAAGAATTTCACTTTTATTCATTTTTTCCAAATACGCTTTAATCATCAATGGAGCTTCGGTTTGACCTAAAAAGATATTTCCGGCAACTGATAAACTTTCAGCACCTGAAATGCCTAAAATTTTGGTTAAAAGCATCGCTAAACCTTTTACAATAATTTGAATTATTCCTAGATAGAATAATAAGGAAGTTAAAGCTGAGAAAAATATAATAGTTGGTAATACTTGAAACAAAAAGATGAATCCAAAATTATCAACATTCATCATTCCGCCTAATAAAAATTCGCTTCCGGCTCTTGTAAAATCTAAAACTTTTACAAATAATCCGCCTACAAATTCAAATATATTTTTTACAAAAGTAACTTTCAAAACACCAATTGCAAGTATCAATTGTGCCAAAATTCCAATTCCAACTGTTTTCCAATTTATGGCTTTTCGATTGGCACTAAATACAAAAGCTAAGGCTAAAAGGGATAGCATTCCTAGAATTCCTTTCCACAAGCTTGTCATGGTAAATCCTTGACTGGCGATGAGTTTTGCCTGGCTTTGTTCGGATTTTATTTTGTTGGATGCAAAAAAAGAATAGGCTTTGTCCTTCGATTTTAAAGTTAAAAGCGAATCTGATTTTGATTCAATGGTAAATCGTTTTGTGGGAGCATCGGAACCATTTTCAAACAAAAAAAGATAATTATCCTGAACAAGATAATCACCTTTTTGTGTAAGGCTGTCTGAACTGATTTTTAATTCATATCCACCTTCCTTTAATTCTAAATAATCCGTTTTGGAAGAACTTAATTGCCATTTTTTTTCAAGTTCTTGTGCACTAAAACCAACTGAAAACAGCAAAGTTAAAGTAAGAAAAATTATTTTTTTATACATTTTAAAATTATACTAATTGGATTATTTTTTTGAATTTTGAAAGTATTTATGATTCTTTTTTCGAAATTTCATCTCTTATTTTAGCGGCTTTTTCATAGTCTTCGTTTTGAACTGCTTCATTCAATAATTCATATAATTCTTGAACACTCTTTCCGCTGTAACTATCTTTTGGAGTGGTGTCTTCTGAACCAAATGTTTCGGGAGTGCTTAAAACATCTTCGGTTTCTTCGGCAGTATTGTCAGGTTCCATCGTATTTCCTTTTAAGTAAACTCCGGCTTTGTCAAGAATGTTTTTATAAGTAAAAATAGGAGCATTAAAACGTAAAGCCAACGCAATGGCATCAGAAGTTCGAGCATCAATTATTTCCTCAATTTTATCGCGTTCGCAAATGATACTAGAATAAAAAACACCATCCACTAATTTGTGAATAATCACTTGTTTGACCACAATGTCAAATCGGTCTGCAAAATTTTTAAACAAATCATGTGTGAGTGGACGAGGTGGTTTTATTTCTTTTTCTAAAGCAATGGCAATAGATTGAGCTTCAAAAGCTCCAATGACAATTGGTAGTTTTCGTTCACCATCCACTTCATTTAAAATAAGTGCATAAGCACCATTTTGTGTTTGACTGTAAGAAATTCCTTTTATGGCTAGTTTAACAAGACTCATATAATATCAGTACAACGTAGTAAGTACAAAGTACATAGACTAGATTAATAATAAAAAAATGGGCTATCTAAACAAAGATACAACTATCTCTTTTTAGATAGCCCAATGAGGGCACAATTTATAAAAAATTATGAATTTTGAGCTTTAAATTCTTTTAATTTTTGAGTCAATTTAGGAACAATTTCAAAAGCATCACCAACCACACCATAATCGGCAACTTTAAAGAAAGGGGCTTCAGGATCTGAATTGATAACTACTTTGACTTTGGACGAGTTAATTCCGGCAATGTGTTGAATGGCTCCTGAAATACCTATTGCAATGTATAAATTCGTTGCAACGGGTTTTCCGGTTTGTCCAACGTGTTCACTATGAGGTCTCCAACCTAAATCGGATACCGGTTTTGAACAAGCAGTAGCCGCCCCTAAAACAGCCGCTAAATCTTCAACTAATGCCCAGTTTTCCGGACCTTTTAATCCGCGACCACCTGAAACAACTACTTCTGCATCTGCAATTGTTACTTTTCCGCTTACTTTTTCAACGCTTTCAACTTTTACATTAAAATCAGCATCGTTTAAACTTGGCGAAAAATCTTCAGTAGATAAACTTGAACTGCTTTCTACTAATCCATAAGAGTTTTTAGCTAATCCCAACACTTTCACATCTGTTGAAATTTCAGTAATTGTAAAAGCTTTATTTGAAAAGGCATTTCTTTTTACTTGAAATGGCGAAGTGCTCAACGGCAATCCAACTACATTTGAAGTGTATCCCGCTTCTAATCCTACAGCAACCAATGGAGCTAGATAAATGCTGTCAGTGGTTGAAGAAAGCACAATCACTTTTGCACCTTCTTTTTGAGCAGCTTGTTTGATAACATCAGCGTATGCTTTTGCGTTAAAAGTGGCCAGTTTATCGTTGGTTACTTTCAATACTTTATCTACACCGTATTTTGATAATTCTGAAACATCAGAAGCGTTTACCGTTACGGCTGTTACTGTTGTTCCTAATGATTCAGCAACTTTTTTGGCATAAGAAGCCAATTCAAAAGCTACTTTCTTGAATTTTCCTTCTGCCGATTCTGCATATATTAATAATGACATAATTTTTTTGTTTAAAAGTTTAATAATGGTTTAAGAGTTTAAAGGTTTAAGAGTTTAAAAGTAGGTGTAATGTTTACTCCAAACTCCCAACTAAAAACTCTTTACTAAATAACTTTAGCTTCGTTGTGTAACAGACTCACTAATTCATCCAAATTATCGGCACTTACTAATTTCACCGCCGATTTTGGAGCCGGTTTTTCAAATTTAACTGATTTCGTATTGTTGTTTGCTTCAACAGGTTCAAGAACTGTTAAAGCTTTTGTTCGGGCAGTCATAATTCCTCTCATGTTCGGAATTCGTAAATCTTTTTCTTCAACTAATCCTTTTTGACCACCAATTACCAGAGGTAAAGAAGCAGAACTAGTTTCTTTCCCGCCATCAATTTCTCTGATTACTTTAGCAGATGAACCATCCACTTTTACATCTATACAAGAATTGATAAAATTATATCCTAACAAACCTGCTATCATTCCCGGAACCATTCCGCCATTATAGTCTAAGGATTCTTTACCACAAATAACTAAGTCATAGTTACCTTGTT
>JAUXNR010000279.1 GCA_030682755.1 Flavobacterium sp. | reverse complement strand
GAATGATCTGGCATATAATAAGAATAAAACAAAGAAGAATCCGATTGTTCCAATAAAAATTCCAATATCTACAAAAGTTGGTGAGAACATTGTCCATGATGATGGCAGATAATCTCTGTGTAATGAAGTTACGATAATTACGAAACGCTCAAACCACATACCGATGTTTACTACAATTGAGATAATAAATGAGAACATGATACTTGTTCGTAACTTTTTGAACCACATGAATTGAGGTGAAAACACATTACAAGTCATCATCGCCCAATAAGCCCAAGCATAAGGTCCGGTTGCTCTATTCAAGAAAGCGTATTGTTCATACTCTACTCCGGAGTACCAAGCCACAAATAATTCTGTAATATAGGCAACCCCCACAATAGAACCTGTAATCATAATTACAATGTTCATTAATTCAATGTGTTGAATCGTGATATACGCTTCTAATTTAGACACTTTTCTCATGATAATCAACAACGTGTTTACCATGGCGAATCCTGAGAATACTGCTCCGGCAACGAAATACGGAGGAAAGATGGTTGTATGCCAACCCGGGATTACCGAGGTAGCAAAGTCAAAAGATACAATCGTGTGTACAGAAAGTACAAGAGGTGTTGCCAAACCGGCAAGAACTAATGATACTTCTTCAAAACGCTGCCAATCTTTTGCTCTTCCACTCCAACCGAATGATAACGTGGAATATATTTTTTTTGTAAAAGGAGTAATCGCTCTATCTCTTAACATGGCAAAGTCAGGAAGTAAACCTGTCCACCAGAAAACTAAGGAAACAGACAAATACGTTGAAATAGCAAATACGTCCCAAAGTAATGGTGAGTTAAAGTTTACCCACAACGAACCAAATTGGTTTGGAATTGGTAATACCCAGTATCCTAACCATGGACGACCCATGTGAATAATTGGGAACAAACCTGCTTGCATTACTGAGAAAATGGTCATTGCTTCTGCAGAACGGTTAATGGCCATTCTCCATTTTTGACGGAATAATAACAATACAGCAGAAATCAGGGTTCCTGCGTGACCGATACCAACCCACCAAACGAAGTTAGTGATATCCCAAGCCCATCCAACAGTTTTATTTAATCCCCATGTTCCGATACCGGTAGAAATGGTATAAATCATACAACCAACTCCCCAAAGAAAAGCGGCTAATGCGATTGAAAATACAATCCACCATTGTTTATTGGCTCTTCCTTCAACAGGAGCAGCTACATCTACTGTTACGTCGTGATATGATTTATCACCTATAACTAAAGGTTTTCTAATGGGTGCTTCGTAGTGAGACGACATAATCCTTTATAGTATTTCTTATTAATTTATTTTATAACTAGGTATTTCTAACTTTTACGTGATAGAAAACATTTGGTTTTGTGCCAACGTGCTCTAACAAATGATACATACGATCATCTTCTGCAAGTTTAGCTACTTCACTTTCTTTATCATTCACATCACCAAAAGCTAAAGCTCCTGTTGAACATGCATTAGAACAAGCCGTTTGGAATTCGTCATCTTGTACAGGACGACCTTCTTTTTTAGCTTTTAAAATGGTGGCTTGTGTCATTTGAATACACATTGAACATTTTTCCATTACACCTCGTGAACGAACATTTACATCTGGGTTTAATACCATTCTACCCAAATCATCATTCATGTGGTAATCAAATTCACTGTTTTTGTTGTACAAGAACCAGTTAAAACGACGCACTTTATACGGACAGTTGTTTGCACAATAACGTGTACCAACACATCTGTTATATGCCATATGGTTTTGACCTTGACGACTGTGAGATGTTGCAGCAACAGGACAAACTGTTTCACATGGTGCATGATTACAGTGTTGACACATAACCGGCTGGAAAGCAACTTGTGGATTATCCGCAGGGTCTTCCATTTCACCAAATCCACCCAAAGAACCTTTATCTCCAAACAATCCGTCGAAATTTTCTTTCTTCTCATTGTCTTGAGCAAATGTATCTTCAGAAGAATAATATCTGTCAATACGCAACCAGTGCATATCTCTACTTCTTCTTACCTCTGATTTTCCAACTACAGGCACGTTGTTTTCAGCATGACATGCAATGACACATGCTCCACAACCTGTACATGAATTTAAATCAATAGATAAATTAAAATGATGCCCAACGGTTCTGTCAAAACTGGTCCAAAGATCAATTTTATTTGCTTCAATAGGCTTGTGATCAATAGATACCATAGCTGGTGGATTCCAAACTTTAGAATCTTTTTCATTTTTAAAAACATCCAATGTGGTTTCCTTAATGATGTCTCCACGACCCATTAATGTTTTTTGCAATTGAACACAGGCAAATTCATGCTCACCACTACCTTTTGTTATAGTAACGGCTTGAACAGCATTTGAATTTGTATATAATGTGTAAGCGTTAACACCTACTTGCATTTCTTGTTTTATAGCTGCTTTCTTACCATATCCTAGTGCCAAACCTAAAGTTCCTTTAGCTTGACCCGGCTGAATAATAACAGGTACATTTTCTAACTTAGCATTACCAACAGTTAAAGTAACATAACTTCCGTTAAGTCCTCCATTTGCAACATTACGGTTTATCAACTCATACTGTTCCGCATCTGCTTTTGAAATAGTAACATAATTATCCCAAGATACTCTTGTAATTGGATCCGGAAACTCTTGCAACCATGGGTTGTTTGATTGTTGTCCATCTCCCATTCCTGTTTTGGTATACAAATGCAGTTCTAATCCTGAGTTTGATTTAGATTGAGCTAAAGTCGAAGCCGCAGCATTAAAATCAGCAGCACCTGCACTGTTTGAAGATGTAGTTTCAGATACAAAAACACCATCATGAATAGCTTGATTCCAAGTTTTTCCGGATAGTATTCCTGACCAATTTTGTTTTAAATAATCATAATAAGTTCCTTCAACACCATTCCAAATCATAAGTGCTTCTTGAAACTGTCTGGTATTGAACAAAGGTCTAATAGTTGGCTGTGTTAAACCAAAGTTTCCTTTTACAATTTGAACATCTCCCCAGCTTTCTAGGTAATGAGGAGCTGCAGCGGCAACAGTTGTAAGCGATGCCGTTTCATCTTCTTTAGTAGAAAACGCAACGCTGAACGCCACTTTTGACAAACCGTCAACAAAATCTTTGCTGTTTGACAAGGTGTAAGCCGGATTAACACCACTCATAATTAAAGTGTGTACGTTTCCTGCTTTCATGTCCGCAATTAATTCTGCTACTTTTTGAGCAGAACCTTTACGGATTTGTCTCGTTTGATTCGTATTGAAAGCTTCGCTGTTTAACGAAGCATTTATTGCTAAAACTAATAATTGAGCATTTTTATCGTCTAAACCTGACACCAAAACACCTTTTGATCCGGCAGCTTTTAATTGTTCCGCAGCTTTTATAACTTCTGCTTCATTTGCAAATTTTCCGGTTGAAACAGATGAACCTGTTACAATATTGTAAATTTTAACTAAAGCTTGTTTCTGGTCAGCAGCAGTCATTGGAACACGTTTGTCTGCAGCAGCACCTGACAAAGTCATGTTTGCTTCAAACTGAACATGTTTAGACATCTTTCCTTGTTTTGGAACTCTTCCTTGAGCATACGCTGCATCATAACCGCCACCTTGCCAATCTCCTAAGAAATCTGCACCAACAGAAACTATAGTTGAAGCTTTTGCAAAATCATAATCTGCTAAAGCTCTTTCACCATAAACTGCTTCAAAAGCATCTAAAGCTTCAGAAGAAGAAACAGCATCATATATAACATGAGAAGCACCTGGGTTTTTTGAGATAAATTCAGCAACCAATTTCTCAGTAGATGGGCTGGCTAAAGTTCCGGTTAAAAGAACTGTCTTTTTACCTTTTGCCTGAGCATCTGCTAATGCTGCTTTTACTTTAGCATCAACATCACTCCAAGTAGCCTCTTTTTTATCAACCTTTGGTTGTTTTAAACGCAAGTTATCATACATTGACAATACAGAAGCATGAACTCTTGCATTGGCAGAGAACTTAGCTCCTTCAATTGTATTGTTTTCGATTTTAATCGGACGACCCTCACGTGTTTTTACTAATAAGTGAGCAAAATCAAAACCGTCAAACATGGTTGTTGCATAATAATCAGCAATCCCCGGAATAATTTGCTCCGGTTGAACCACATAAGGAATTGATTTAATAACCGGTCCTTCACAAGCGGCTAAAGAAGCTGCTGCGGTACTAAAACCAACGTATTTTAAGAAATCACGTCTTGTAGTTGAGGAGTTGGATAAACTTTCTTTATCTCCAAAAAATGCATCTGTAGGAATTGGTTCTACAA